>CAZWPV010000083.1:4506-8817 GCA_964635485.1 uncultured Anaerolineales bacterium | reverse complement strand
GCTCCAATCGCAGCGCGCCACCGGCGTGGATTACGACTTTGCGATGACGAACTCGCTGTGGCCCTGGCGGCTGATCACCTTCCTGGCCCCCGACTTTTTCGGCAATCCCGGCCGCGGCACCTATTGGGGTTATGGCACCTACTGGGAGGATGCGGGGTACGTGGGGCTATTGCCGCTGCTGCTGGCGGCGGGCCTGGTGTTCAGGGTGGTATTCAGGCGCAGGCGGTCTGCCAAACGGGAGTTCGGTGAGGAAGGGTTGGTCGCGTTCTGGGTGGTTGGCGCAATCGTGGCGCTGGTGCTGGCGTTGGGGCAGAACACACCCGTCTTTCCGTTCCTGTTTCGCTACGTGCCAACTTTCGATCTCTTCCAGGCTCCGGCGCGCTGGCTGGCGGTGACGACCGTGGCGCTGGCGGCCCTGGCGGCCATGGCCGCGCAGTGCTGGCCGGCTGGCCGGCTCAGGCAGCGGCGTGGATCGCTGGGTATCGTGTTTGGGGGCGCGTTCCTCATCGCAGGATTAGCCGCTCCGCTTCTGATCCCCGACGAGCGGCTGTCTACGTTCGGCGCGGCGACGCTGCGGCTGGGCACGACTCTCGTCGGCGTGGGCGTGTTGATACTCGTCTGGCGCGAGAAAGCGTGGTGGCGTGTGGCGGTGACCGCTTTTGTTTTGCTCGACCTGCTGTTCTTCGGCTGGCCCTTGGTGCCCACGGTGGATCGGGCGTTGTATCAAGGTTCTACAAAGGTAGCCACTTTCCTGGAAGAATCCGGTGCGGCGCGCATCTACTGGCCGACCGACCCAACCCATCGCAACCGCGAGTACGATGCCGAGAACCGGGTCAAGTTCGAGTACCTGCGTTTCAGTGACTTTGGCTCACGTGACGTGGATCACTGGCGGGGGATGCGCGAAGCGCTGATTCCCAACACAGGCATGCTGGATGGCGTGGCCTCGGCCAATAACTTTGACCCGCTGTTGATAGGGCGATACGCTGACTTGTTGAGTGTTGCTAAATCGTCGCAGGCGCTGCGCGTGATGGGTGTGACCCACGTGATGAGCGATGAGGCGTGGCCGGAGGCGGAACCGGTCTATACGACTGACTCGGTCACACTCTACCGTTTCCCCGATGCCCTGGGCCGTGCCTGGGTCGTGCCGACGGCCCGCCAGGTTTCTTCCGGGGATATGCTAGCTGTGCTCACCGACCCCGATTTCGATCCTTCAGCAGAAGTGCTTTTAGAAGTTCTGATTTCCCATCTACAATTTCCGGTCTCCAATCCCCAATCCCTAACCTTGCACGATGGCCCCAACCGCGTTACAATACGCGCCGCCCTGGATGCGCCAGGCTATTTAGTTTTGGCCGATATCTGGTATCCGGGCTGGCGGGCGACGGTGGACGGGGAGCCTGCGGAGATTCTGCGGGCGAATTATGCCTTCCGCGCCGTCCGGCTGGAGGCTGGGGAACACACGGTGGAGATGGCCTACCGCCCGACCTCGGCGCTCGTGGGCGGGGTGCTCAGCATTGCGGCGTTGGCCGTGATCGCCGTCGGATTGTTGCTGGCACGCAGGCGGGAGGCGATAGTGTGAAACGATGGCTTCGGCCGTGGGTGCTCGTCCTGGTGCTGGCGCTGGCCTACGTCGGGCTGACGCTGGTGCGTCACGGCGGCGACCCGATGATGTTTGTCCTCGTGGGGACGCGCTACAGTCAAGGCGACGTCGGAGGCGCTCCGGGTTACGATGGCCAGTTTGCCTACTACATCGCTCGAGATCCTATTGGTGGCTGTCCGCAGTGCGACGCGTCATCCTATCGCTATCAGCGCATCCTGTATCCACTGTTGGCGTGGGTGCTGGCTCTGGGCCGACCGGAGGCGGTCCCGTGGACGTTGATCGCGATCAACGTGGCGGCGCTGGTCGGCGGGACGTACTTTGCCGAGCGGCTGCTGGATGCGCACCGCGTCAGCCGCTGGTACGCCCTGGCCTACGGGCTCTACGGGGGCCTGGTGGCTGGGCTGCGGCTCGATCTGACCGAGCCCTTGGCTTATGGCTTAGTGCAAGCAGGGCTTTGGGCGTGGGAGCAGAGGAGCGGAGGGGCAGAAGAGCGGAGGGGCAGGTGGTTGCCACTTGCCGCTGGCTACTTGCCATCCGTTTTGCTGGCATTGGCGGTCTTGGCAAAGGAAACGACACTGGTCGCCGTGGCCGGCCTGGTGCTCTACCTGGCGCTGGAGCGGCGCTGGTGGGAAGCGGCCAAGCTGGGGTTGATCGTGGGTCTGACTTTCGCCATCTGGCAGGGCGCGTTGTGGGGCTGGCTGGGCGCGCCTGGGATAGGGTCCGGTGGCGATATGGCGACGCCATTTGAGGTGATCCCTTTCTGGGGACTGTTGCGTGTGGCCCAGGTCGATTGGCGCGTGTTCTTGATCCTGCTGGCAATCGAGGGGCCGCTGTTCGTGCTGCCGACGATCTGGGCGCTGGTTGCCTCGGCGCGCGATCTGTGGCGCGGACGGCGGCATCCCTGGTTGACAATCTTGTTGCTTCAGGCGGCAGTGTTGCCCTTTTTGCCCAACTCGACCTGGCGGGAGCCGCTGGCGATGGCACGGCTGGCGGTCGGCTTGGTCGCCGCCACGGTGCTCTACGGGGCGCAGCGTCGTTCCCGGCGGGTGCTGGGGTTCAGCTTCTTCTGGCTGGCGACGCTGGCGCTGTTGATCAACGAGAGCGCCCTGCCGATATAGCGCGTAAGGCGCAAAATGCACGCCTTACGTTTTACGGAGGTTATTCTTGCAGGTATCCGTTATCGTACCGACTTACAACGAGAGAGAGAACATCGAGGCATTGGTGACGCAGCTACTTGCCCTGCCGACCGGCGTGCGCGTGATTGTGGTGGACGATAACTCCCCCGACGGCACCGGCGAGATCGCCGATCAGCTGGCGGTGGAGAGCGAGGGGCGGGTGAGCGTCATCCACCGCCCCGGCAAGCTGGGGCTGGGTACGGCCTACATCGCCGGCTTCAAGCAGGCGCTGGCCGACGGGGCCGACCTCATCTGCTCGATGGACGCCGATTTCTCCCACAACCCGCGCTACATCCCCGAGCTCGTGGCAAAGATCGTACAGGGGCACGACCTCGTCATAGGCTCGCGGTACGTGCGCGGCGGCGGGTCTACCCAGACCTGGGACCGCAAGGTGTTCAGTTGGGGTGCGAATACGATCACGCGCATCGTGCTGGGATTGCACGCCCACGATACGACGGCTGGCTTTCGTTGCTATCGCCGCCGGGCTTTGGAGAGCCTGGATCTAGATAGCATCAGGTCGAGCGGCTACTCCTTCTTGTTCGAAATGCTTTTCCGAGTCGAGAGACGTGGCTGGAAAGTCGGGGAGGTGCCCATCATTTTCGAGGACCGCCGCCTAGGTGCTTCCAAAGTCTCCAAGAACGAGATCTTTAGGGCGTTGGGGACGGTGCTGCGGCTGGCCCCGAAGCGTTTGGCGAAAAGGCCAGCCTGATGGAGTATGTGAGCTGCAATCTGTGCGGAGCCGATAACGCCATCGTGCGTTACCCCTGCACGATAGAAAAATCCTCCGGTGACTGGTCCGCCTATGCCTGTACCCACAGCGGCTACGGCCGGCATCACACCATCGTCCAGTGTCAGGAATGTGGCCTGGTCTACACCAACCCCCGGCTGGATCAGCACGACATCATCGATACCTACGAGGCGGTCGAGGATCCGCTCTACCTGGAGGAGCGGGAGGGGCGGGTGTTGACCTTCGAGCACCACCTGAAGCCGCTGGAGCGGATTGCAGGGCCTCCAGGTGGTCGCCCGCTGTTGGACGTGGGCTGCTACACGGGGGTCTTTGTCGAGATCGCGCGCCGCCACGGCTGGAATGCCTGGGGCTTGGAGCCTTCCCGCTGGGCGGTGGAGCAGGCACAGGCGCGTGGGCTTCACGTGGTGCAGGGGACGCTGGATACCGCCGACCTGCCAGAGACTCATTTCGACGTCGTGACGATGTGGGACGTAATCGAGCATCTGACCGACCCTCGGGGTGCGCTTGAGAGGGTGCATCGCCTGCTCCGTAGCCCTGAGCCTGCCGAGGGAAAGCCGGGTGGGTTGGTGGTGGTGCACACGATCGACATCGAAAGCCTCTTTGCGCGGCTGATGGGCGCACGCTGGCCGTGGCTGATGGAGATGCACATCTATTACTTCTCACGGCGCACGCTGCGCGCGATGCTGGAGAGGTGTGGCTTCGAGGTGCTCAGCGATAGGCCTCAGGGGCGCTACCTGCGGCTGGGCTACCTGATGAATCGGGTGAGGGCGTTGATGCCGCTCGTGGGGCGG
>CAZWPV010000083.1:0-4406 GCA_964635485.1 uncultured Anaerolineales bacterium | reverse complement strand
AGATAGTGCCGCCGGGTGGCGTCCAGCTCGGCCAGCACCTCGTCGAGCAGGAGCACCGGCGACTCTTTCGTCTGCTCCTTCATCCATTCCAGCTCCGCCAGCTTGAGCGACAACACCGCCGTGCGCTGCTGACCCCGCGAGCCGTAGGTGCCCAGGTCGACCTCGTGCGTGCCTTGGGCGGGACTGCCGGCGATGAAGCGCATCTCGTCTCGATGTGGACCAATGAGCGTCGTCCCGCGCGCGATCTCGTCTGGCCGCCGTGTGATGAGCGCTTGGCGGAAGGCCGACCCTAACTCATCGGCGCGGACGCCCTTGGGAGGGCCGGTGTACGTCATGTTTAACCCCATCTGATAGTCGAGCGCGGGCGGTGCGGCCGGGTCAAAGTTGGGCTGGTATGCCAGCCGCAGCCACTCCACTCCACCGGTGAGTTGTCGATGGATGCGGCCAGCGCGTTGCGAGAGCGCGGCTACCAGGGCGCGGCGACCGTTGGCCACGGCAACGCCCTCGCGGGCCAGAATCTCCTCGAAGGGTTCCAGTTGGGAGGGATCGCCTCCGGCCCCCGCCGCCTCGTCGCGCAGGTAGCGCAGCGCGGCGTTGCGCTGGCTCAGCGCCTCGGTGTAGCGCTCCAGCGCGTCGCAGTAGGCCGCATCCACCTGGCACAGCGTATCGTCCAGGTAGCGGCGGCGGCCGGCGGGCGGGCCGGCGACGATTTCCACATCCTGCGGCATAAAGAGCACGACGTTCAGCAGCCCGGCCAGATCGGCGCGGCGCTTGCGGGCCCGGTCTACCTTGATCGTCTTTTGCAGCCGCACTGTGCCGTTGGAAAGGCCCTTTTTCTCCAGGATGATCTCGATCTCCAAGATGCGCGTGCGGTGCGCCACCTCGGCCCACACGCGGGCGTAGGGCAGCCCCACGTCCTCGGCCTCCCACCTGACGATCTGGCGGTCGAGGGACGTGATGGGCGACGAACCGGTGGCGAGCAGGTAGATAGCCTCCAGCAGGCTGGTCTTGCCCTGGGCGTTCGATCCGTGCAAGAGCAGCGGCGGCTCTGGAAGGGTCAGTTCCAGGCGGGCATAGTTGCGAAAGTTGGTCAAGCTGAGGTATCGGATGCGCATGAGCGTATTTTACACTGATAGGGCCAAAGGGGAAAGGGCAGTGCGCGGTTTGATGATTTGCGCTTTGAGGAAAAGTGTGTAAACTAGCAATGTTGGGGGCCTGGCTTTCTCCATCGGGCATGGCAACTGTCTGCCTCGAAAATAACGGCCTGGGTCCCCCCCCCACCTAACCTCCCCCACCAGGGGGGAGGAATAGTTCCCCCTCCCCCCGTGGGGGGGCTGGGGGGAGGAATAGTTCCCCCTCCCCCCGTGGGGGGGCTAGGGGGAGGAATAGTTCCCCCTCCCCCCGTGGGAGGGGGCTAGGGGGAGGGGGCGCGCGGGACACGCGAAGGGGAGAGACAGCCAGTTTTGTTCTTGGTGGAGACCCAAGGATCATGATCACTGCTCCGTTCTTTAGAAGCTGAGAGTAACAGTACGCTGTGTGTACAAGGGGGTAGCTATGACGCACAAGGCAATCAAAAAGCTGCTCGTCGTAGTCGGGTTGGCATGGCTCTTGGTAGCTGGCGTGACGCTGCCGCTTTGCATTGTCCGGGCTGCATCGCCGGCTGTCTGGCGAGGGGAGGACCGGGAGCCACAGGTGGCGCTTGGGTTGCAGGGGAAAGCAGTCCTCACCACCGCGCTGCCGTCGACGCTTTCGCCAACGCTCGCGACTTCCACGTTTACCCCGACGGCGGAAACGCCGACGCTGACGGTGACGGTCTTTCCCGTACCTATCCTGTCGCCGACTGAGGGGGTAGAGATCACCGATACGCCTACCTCCACTCAGACGCCGACGGATATCCCCACACCGGCGCCTACCTCCACTCAGACGCCGACTCAGGTGCCGACTGCAGAACCATCGCCGACCGACACCGTCGCACCCACTGACACCCATACGCCGAGCCCGGCTCCTGCTTCCCCCACCAGCTCGCCGACTCCGAGCGCAACGCCTACGGAAAAATCGCCGCTGCCTATCGATCTTGAAACCATCAAAGATACGCTTGGCGACAATTGGCCCTTGGTTGCCGGAGGGTGCCTGGTGTTGTTCATCTTGGTCTTGGCGCTCTTGCTCGCCCTGTTGTTTTTCCGGCGGAGGAAAAAGCCCGAACCGCCGCCCCCGCCGTATCCCGAGACGGCGCCTGGGGCGTACCTGGAGAGTGTGGGCACTGCCGGCGGTCCCCGACGCTTCTCCCTCAAGCCGGGCGGCGTCGCCATAGGACGAGCGCCGGACAATGAGGTGTTGATCACCCGCGATTTCCCCGGCTGGGATACTATCTCCCGCCACCACGCCCGCGTTTACCAGCGGGAGGGTCAGTGGATCGTCGAGGACCTGGGCTCGAAGAACGGGGTTTGGGTGAACGGCAAGCGCACCGGTCGCAATCTTCTGAAGGATGGCTGGCAGTTGCGCGTCGGCGGAGTGGAGTTTGTTTTTCACGCCAGCGCGGGGGAGGCGGCGCAATGAAATGTCCAAAATGTGGCTACGATAACCGTGGAAACGCCAGCTTCTGTCAGGGCTGCGGCGCGATATTGACGGCAGAGGACCTGGCCGGGGACGACGTCTCCTGGCAGCCGACCAAGCCGCTGGCCCAGCCTGGCGCGTCACAGACGCCTCCCTTTGACGAGCAGTCCGATACCCACCCGCTGCCGGAGGCGAGCGTGGCCTTTGCCCCCCTGCCGGAGGGGGCGCTGCTTCAAGAGGGGCGATACGTGATCCTGGAGGTGCGCACCGCCGACGAGCGGTCGAACCTTTACCTGGCGGAGGATACCACGCCGGTCAGCCTGTGCCCCAACTGCCGGGCAGAGACATCCGACCCGGAGGAACAATTCTGTGCTTTCTGTGGGGCGGATATCTCCGGCCTCGCGCCGCTGTATCTGCGTTACTTGATCCTGGAAAGGGCCGACGAGCAGGCCTTTGCCGCAGAGGCCCAGTTGCTGGCGATGCGTCTGGAGCACCCCAACTTGTTCTTCCCCCGTGATGTCTTTGTGGAAGCGCCCTATGGCGCTCCGCGCCACTATCTGGTTGGACCGGAGTTCCCACCGCAGTTGGCGACCTCGCTCGCCGTGCCGCAGAAGCTGAACCAGGTGTTGGATTGGGGTGTTTTGCTGGCGCACGCGCTGAGCTACCTGCACCGTCACCAGGTCACGTTGGGTGGTGCGGGTTTGGAATACATCGCGCTGGATGAGGGAGTGGCTTATTGGGCACAGCTTGGCAAGGCCACCGTCATTCCGCCCGAGGCCCGTTCGCAGGCCACGGATTACTTTGCGCAGGATGTGCGCGGGCTGGCCACGGCGCTGTTCTATCTGGCGACGGGGGAGGCGCAGTACGTTCCCCAGACTGTGCTGCCAGAGTCGGTGGCGGCTATCTTTGCCCAGGCTCTGGCTTCGCCGCAGGGGTTCGCCGACGCGGCCACTTTTGGTACGGCGCTGGAAGAAGCCCTGCAGGAGCTGCGCCGCCCGGCCAGCGTCACGCTCGTCACCGGCCACTGCACCGACGTGGGCCAGGAGCGCTCGCTGAACGAGGACAGCCTGCTGACCCTCAATCTCACCCCGGTGTTCCGCTCCAAGAGCGCCACGGTGGGCCTATTTGCCGTTGCCGATGGGATGGGCGGGCACGAGGCCGGCGACGTGGCCAGCCAGGCGGCCATCAGCACCGTCTCTCAACTGGCGGTCAGGGATGTGATGAGGCCGGCGGCCGGCGGCGGGCCGCTGCCCGATCTTGGCAAGTGGCTCACCGACGCGGCGCAGGCCGCCAGCAAGGCCGTCTACGACAGGCGCAGGGACGCCGGCAGCGACATGGGCACTACGCTGGTGATGGCGCTTTTCGTCGGCGATATAGCCACGATTGCCAACGTCGGCGACAGCCGCGCCTACCTGCTCAAGCCGGATTCCATCGTCCAGGTCACTACCGACCACTCGTTGGTCGAGCGGCTGGTGGCCACGGGGCAGATCACGCCGGAGGAGGCGGCGAACCACCCGCAGAAGAACGTCATCTATCGCGTCATCGGCGACAAGGCCAGCGTGGAGAACGACGTATACGAGCAGCGGCTGGCTCCCGGCGAGGCGCTGCTGCTGTGCTCAGACGGCCTGAGCGGCATGGTGGGCGACGAGCAGATGTGGCAAATCTGGCGCACGTCCACCTCGCCCCAGGAGGCGTGCGATCGATTGGTGGAGGCGGCCAACGAGGCCGGGGGAGAGGACAACATCACCGTGGTGATCGTGCAGGTGGGGGGAGCGGTCTCGTGAGGGTGTTTGCGGCGGTTTATGGGGAAAAGCCAGAAAACCCCACCGCTTGCGGTGGGGATGAATGGCAAA
>CAZWPV010000082.1:0-8820 GCA_964635485.1 uncultured Anaerolineales bacterium | reverse complement strand
TCTCCCCCGCCCTCGCTGACGCCCACCCACACCCCCACACCGACGCCCACACCTTCCCCTACGCCTACAATCACGCCTTCACCCACCCCTACGCCGACGCCCACGGCCACGCCGCTGCCGACCCTCACACCCTCGCCGACAGCCACTCCCACGCCGCTCCCCACACCCACACCGACCCCCACTCTGCCCCAAGCGGCAGTCTCGTTCGCGGGCGACTATCCCGAACTGATCGTGGCAGCGGCAGGGCTGATGGTCATCGCGATATTGGCGGTACGCAGCGTCCGACGCGGGCCGGGCTAAAGCACCGTCTCGTCCAGCGCCATACCCAGCTCTTCGTACAGCTTTCTCCTATCCACTCTATCATTCTCCAGTTCGTGGCGCGCGTACTTGGCCACCTCGCGCGCGATCTTGCAGGGCACGACGATGACGCCATCGCCATCGGCCACGACGACGTCGCCCGGATAGACGACCACGCCGCCGACGGCCACCGGGACGTCCTTGGCATCGAACTGGATGCGTCCTTGGTCCATCTTCTGCGAGGTGAACTTGCACCAGAAGGGGACCTTTTGCAGAATGAGCTCGTCGGTATCGCGGGCGCTGCCGTTGGTCACGTAACCGCGCGCCCCTCTTTTGACACCCCCCAGGCCGTTGCTGGACCCCATCAGCCCCACGTCCACGCCACTCTGGTCAATGACGATAAAGTCGCCCTCCTCGACGTCGTCCATCCAAGGGTAGGTGCACACCTCGCCGTAGTACCAACCCGACCACTCGGTGTACTCGTCAGGCGTCAGCTTGGGAACCGGGCCCTGGAAAGGTAGATAGCGGGCGGTGCGCGCGATGCCGCGTGCGCGCGTGCGGAACAGCGGGCGGATATCGGGCGACATCGAGCCGTAATGATGCATCATGTTCCAGTCCATCCCGTCGCGCACGTCGGCCACGCGCAGGCTCTGATATAGTTCGAGCAATTCTTGGCGTTCGTCTGATGACATTTTTATCCCCCTATGTGTTGAGTTTCAGGCAGACAGTCTTGACCTCGAACGGACGAAAGTCAAGCGCCACCTGGCCATCGTTCAAAGGTAGTTCTTCCAGTTCATTCTCCAACATATCGGTCTGCACAGCCCCGGCGACCGGCAAGGAGGTGGAAAGCGTGCAGCGCGTGGCCGCGCGCTTTGATTCGTACAGGCGCACCACGACGTCACCACCCTCGTCCTCCGCCGGTTTCACCGTCTCGACGATGACGTTGGGCGCATCGACTGAGAATAGCGAGCGGCTCCCCGCCGCGCCTGCGGCGGTCATCACAGGCACGTTGAGGTCGTACGCCTCCCGCACCAAGGGACTCTCGAAGAAGCTGCCATTCCAGGCGTAAAAGGCATAGGTGAACTCCTGGCGGCCCCTGTCGGCGGTCATGTCCGGCGCAAGGGGCGACCTGAGCAGCGTCAGGTTGATCGCGTTGCCCAGCACGTTGATCCCGTACTTGCAGTCGTTGAGCACCGCGCAGCCGTGGTTCTCCTCCAGCAGCGCCGTCCACTTTTGGTTGGCGACCTCGAAGCGGTCGGCGTCGAACGGGCGGGAGGCGTGGTTGGGCCGCCGGGTATGGCCGAACTGGATCTCGTGGACGGCCTCGTCGGCGTGCACAGCCACCGGGAAATTGACCTTGAGCAGCTTGTGGCTCTCCTGCCAATCGACGACCGTGTGGAAATCGACCCGCCGGCTGCCGCGCCGCAGCGTGATCTCCTGGGTCAGCATCGAATCGTGTATCCGGCGCGTGACGCGCAGCGTGGCAAAGAGAGGACCCGCAGCCACGACGTCGATCTGCGCCGGCTCGTCGAGTGCGACCGGGGTAAGGGCGTACATGCTGTCGATGTCCCAGGCGTCGAAGCGCGAGGGCACGTCCTTGTACATCCTGAGATCGTTGCACGCGCCCGCGGCGAGCTCCCATCCCACCTCCTTGTCCCAAATGCTGACGATGCGTCCGCACTCGTCGAACGTGACGCGCAGCACGTCGCTTTCCAGCAAGTCGGGTGCGGCAGAAACCGGGTTTCTTCCAAGAAACCCGGTTTCTCGGTCTGGATGCAAAGTCGTCCACCCGCACGCAGGCACCGTCACCTCGACCCACACCTGACCATCGACCGACTGATGGGGCAAAGGAGCGCCTGCCGCGTCCGCCGCGCCCGCCCACCCTTCCGGCAAAACCACCAACGCCTCTCGCTCCCAGGAAAGCGAATTAAAGACGGTCAGCGCCTGGGAGTCGTCCGTGAAACTGGACATTGCCTCCTGCGCAACCCCGCTGGCCATCTCGATCACACCGGCATAGACGGCCTCGGCCTCCTCGTAGACGCGGTGAATCGAGGAGCCAGGGATGATGTCGTGGAACTGGTTCAGCAGCACGGCCTTCCACGCCTCGTCGATCTCCGCGCCGGGGAACGCAAAGCCCCTCAGGGCCTGCGCGGCGACGCCCCACAACTCCGCCTCGCGCAGGGCGAACTCGCTCTTGCGGTTGCCGCGCTTGGTTCGCGCCTGGGAGGTATAGGTGCCGCGATGGGCCTGGAAGTACAGCTCGCCCACATAGCGCGCGGCGGGCCAGCCCCTGGTTTCTTGATCCTTGAAATACGCGATGGGCGAGGCGATTCTGACCCTGGGCACGCCTTCCAGGTCTTGCTCCCGGCGCAGGAATTCCAGGTGGTCGCGCGTCGGCCCACCGCCGCCATCGCCATAGCCGAAGGGAAACAGGCGCGTGGAGATGCCGTCCTTCTGCACGCGCTCGCTCCAGCGCTGGATCACGGAGGCAGGGTCGGTGTGCGAATTATAGTCATTGTGTAGGTGCACCAACACCTCGGAGCCATCGATCCCCTCCCAGGTGAACGTGTTGTAGGGAAAAGGATCGCCGCCGTGGTAGGTCCAAAAGATCTTTTGCGTGGAGAAATACCTGACCCCGCACCCGCGCATGATCTGCGGCAACGCACCGGAATAGCCAAACACATCCGGCAGCCACAGCATCTCGCACTCGACGCCAAACTCTTCGCGGTAAAAGCGCTTGCCATGGGTAAACTGCCGGATCAGACTCTCACCGCTGGAGATGTTCGTATCCGGCTCTACCCACACGCCGCCATCGGGAATCCACTGCCCCGCCCTGACCGCTGCCTGGATGCGCCCGTAGAGCTTGGGATAGTGCGTCTTGACCATGCGGTAGAGGTGCGGCTGGCTCTGCAGGAACTTGAACTCTGGATATTCCTCCATCAGGGCCAGTTGCGTAGAGAAGGTGCGCACGCACTTGCGCTCCGTCTCGGCCAGCGGCCACAGCCAGGCCACGTCGATGTGGGAGTGGCCGAAGGCGAACAGCGTCGGCGCGGTGGAGCCGTTGACGCACGCCAGCAGCGGCTTCAGCCGCTCGCGGCAGGCGCGCACCGTCTCCAGCATCTGCTCGCGCGCCAGCTCGAAATCGACGATGGTGACGAAGTCGCGCAGCCCGGCGTCGATCTCGGCCACACGCAGCGACTCTTGGTCGACGTTCTCGCGCACCTGCCACAGCGTCTCGACGTCGAGCCACAGTTGATAGACGTCCTCCTCCCACACGCCAAAGGTGCTCTCGCCGACCACGCACTGCGTCGGCGGCGGTTCGGGCACCGTCTCGCGGCCCGGCGGGGTGGGACCGGCGTGCGAGACGCGCGGGCCGTGGCCGGCATAGCCTTCAACCAGCAGGCCATATTCGGCGCCGGGAACACCCCGCGTCGCCAGCGTGATCTCCCGGTGGCGCTTGTCCACAGCCCCAACGGCTTTCGGACGCGACGCGACCGCGCCGCCCAGTTAAACCGCCCTCCCGGCGCCCACGTGGATTTTGAGAACGTTGCGGGGTCTTGCTCCCTGACCCGGCAGCAAGACGCCGCCCTTGAACCAACCGTACTCCCACTTGCCCCCCCAAGGTGTGCCGGCGGGCATCGGGTGAAACGCTCTCCGGCCAGCCTCCTCGGCGGTTAGTTGATCTGTGGTGAAAAAGCCGCCCACCTCTACGATGCCCAGCGGTCGATAAAAGTGACGCAGCAGCTCCTCCTGCCAGCGGTCGATCCGATGTCTCCATTCCAGCGTGAGTGACATATCGTTTCTCCTGAGATAAACTATCTTCCCGAAAGCTCAAGTCACAGGCCCCTGGCAACACAGCCACGGCTCAGCTTTCGGGAAGATTATTCTACAACAGGTCGCGTGCGATGACAACAGGGCCGGATAACGCGCGCTTCCAGCTTGACCATAGCCGCCATCTCGGCTACAATCGAAGACGAAAACACCGATGAAGAAACCGAGCAAGCTCCAAATACTGATCCTATTAGGCATCGCCGCAACAGCGACCATCATTCTGGCCGCCGGCCTCTCCGACCTGAAACTGCTCCCAGGCCAGCCTTTCTCCTTACCCTTCTTTGGAGAACGGGCGCCAGCCGAGCCAGGACAATACGAGCAACTGCCGGGAGGCGAGTTCCTACTGAGCTTAGTAAGAGGACTCATCATCCTGCTTGTACTGCTCATACCCGTGACCGTCGTCCTGGCAATCATCTTTCCCGAATTCAGAAAACGCATGTTGCGGAGGCTCATATCCCTTGCCCTGCTCCTCGTATGCCTGTACGTGCTGATGCGCCTGCGCCCCGAAATATTCGGCATTGCAGAAGAGATACAAATCCCTGACCAAGCCGCGCAAAGCGAGCAAATATCTCCGATACCCGTCGCCGAGCTGGTCTCCGAGCCGCCCCAATGGCTCACGCCGGTGGCCAGCCTGTGCCTCACCCTGCCCTTCGCTGCGCTGCTCATCGGCATCGCCGCCCGGCTTCTCTCGCGCCGCGCTCGACGTCCGGCAGGCCCTCTGGAGCAACTGGCCCAGGAGGCCGAAGAGGCAATCGGGCAATTGCGCGCCGGGAGCGATCTGAAGAACACGGTGATACGCTGTTACGCCGAAATGGCCCGCGTCCTGGCCGAGCGGCGGGGAATCAGGCGGCAGCGAAGTATGACGACGCGCGAGTTCGAGGAACACTTGCGTGACCTAAACCTCCCGGACGAGCCAGTAAGACGACTCACGCGCCTCTTCGAGGACGTGCGCTACGGGACCATGACCCCCGGTGAGCGCGAGGAGCAGCAGGCGATTGCCAGTCTCACGGCGATCGTCGAGGCGTGCCAAAGTTCAGCGTGACAATGGAAACGAGACCGAGTCTGCGAGCGCGTTTGCTTTTTGCCGGAGGCATATTGCTTCTGACGATCCTGCTGGTGATCGTCTTCCGGGACGCCGTGCGCGAGATCGTCGTAGAGCCGCTCTGGGACATCATCGTTGTCGGGCGGCTCTTTCTCGGATACCTACCCCAGGGGGTATTCTGGACCCTATTTCTGCTCGCGGTCCTCTATCTGGCCGCGAAAAGCCTGGCCGGGCGGGGACGGCCTCCACGATCGCGTCCAACAGAGGTGCAGCACCCAGGGCAAGTAGGCACCTGGGCCAGGCGGATCCACTTGGTCACGCGCGGCGATTATTCCAGGTGGTATTTTCTGCAACACCTGGGTAAACTGGTCGTGAGTGTGCTGGCCGACCAGGAGCGGCTCGAAGCCAGGGAAATCAGGCGCCGCCTGAAGGCCGGAGAGCTAGACGTGCCGCCCGAGGTGCAAGACTGCGTCCAGGCCGAGATGGCAGCCGGCGTTTCCCGGCGCTTCTCGGACGTTATTCTGAGGCTCTGGCAGCGCGTCAAAACGCGTCCCCGGAGAGCCTCGTTCGACTCAGACCTGGAAAGGATCGTTCAATTCCTGGAACATCAACTGGAGGTACCCCATGACCGTTGAGATCGCCGACGTATCCCACCTGACCAACAAAGTGATCCACGAAGTCGAGCGGGCCATCGTGGGCAAGAGACCGCTGCTGGAAAAGATCATGGCGGCGACGCTGACCGCCGGTGGTCACGTACTTTTGGAGGACTATCCCGGCCTGGCCAAGACGCTCATCGCCAAAAGCTTTGCCACCGTACTCGGCCTGGAGTTCAAGCGCATCCAGTTCACCCCCGACCTGCTGCCCGGCGACATCACCGGGGGGTACGTCTACGATGCGACTGGAGACGCGCAGACCTACCGCTTCCGGCTGCGCAAGGGGCCACTGTTCGCCAACATCATCCTGGCCGATGAAATTAACCGCGCCTCGCCCAAGACCCAGTCTGCCCTCCTGGAGGCGATGCAGGAAGTGCAGGTGACCCTGGAAGGCGAGACGATGCCGCTGCCGGAGCCTTTCATCGTGATCGCCACTCAGAACCCCATTGAGTACGAAGGCACCTTCCCGCTCCCCGAGGCGCAGCTCGACCGGTTCATCATGAAACTCCCAGTCGGCTACCCTACGCCGAAGGAGGAACAGGAAATTCTGAGGCAGCGGCGAGAAAGGCAGCACGACGCGTTCGACCTGGAGCAGGTGACCGGCGGCGACGAGCTGCTGGGCCTGCGCCAGGCCGTGGAGAGGGTGCACGTCAATCCAGACATCGAGGAATACATCGTCGCCCTGGTCAACGAAACCCGCCGACATAGGCAAGCGGCGGTGGGGGCCAGTCCCAGAGGCTCGCTGGCGCTGCTCAAACTGGCCCGCGCCTGGGCCGCCATGCACGGGCGCAGCTACGTGCTCCCCGACGACGTCAAGCTGTTCGCCGGGCCGGCGCTTGTCCACCGGCTGATACTGGAACCCGACCTGTGGATGCAGCCGCACGCGGCGGACGCCGTGATCACCGACGTCGTGCGCCTGGTGCCCGTGCCGGTCATCAAAGAGGGCCGATGAGAAGACTCCTGCTGCTGGTGGCGCTGGTCTATGCGCTGTTCCTGTGGGGATTGGGAACCCTGAATGGTAGGCTCCTCGCGCTGGCCGTACCCCTGATCGTCTGGCTGGGGGCAGCGCTTCTGCGGGGATCCCAAAAACCCAAACTGCGGATCAGCCGGACCCTGAGCGCCAACCGCGCCCCAAAAGGGACACCCGTGGCCGTGAAACTCTCCGTCGTCAACGAAGGCCCGCTGCTGGAGGAACTCCTGGTCGAGGATACGTTGCCCCGTGGGATCGAGCTGGTCGCTGGCGAGTCGCGGATACTGGCGTCGCTCGGCCCCGGCGAGACGGTCGATCTGGAATACACCGTCGCAGGAAAGCAGCGAGGTGTCTTTGTCTTTCGCGGCGTCGAGGTGACGACGGGCGACTACCTGGGCATCTTTCGCCGCCGGACGATACTCCCGGCCCCGGCCCAACTCGCCGTCGCGCCGGAAACCCTCAAGCTGCACAGGCTGGCGATCCGCCCCCTGCGCACGCGCGCGACTGCCGGGCCTATCCCCGCCCGGCGAGGAGGTTCGGGGGTCGATTTCTTTGGGATACGAGAGTACCAGCCCGGAGACCCCCTGCGCTGGGTCAACTGGCGGGTGAGCGCCCGCCACCACCGTACGCTCTTCACCAACGAGTTCGAGCAGGAGCGCATCGCCGACGTGGGGTTGATCCTGGACGCTCGGCGGCGGACCGACATTCGATTGAACGGGCACACGCTCTTCGAGAGAGCCGTACGCGCCACGGCCTCACTGGCGGAGACGTTCTTGGGCGACGGCAACCGGGTCGGGCTGCTGGTCTATGGCGGGTTCTTGGACTGGACCTTTCCCGGCTACGGCAGGGTGCAGCGGGAGCGCATCCTGCAGGCGCTGGCCAAGGCCGAGACGGGCGACAGCCTGGTCTTTGACAGCCTGGACTATATCCCCACCCGCTTCTTCCCCGCCAAGTCGCAGCTCGTGTTGATCAGCGCCCTGTGCCCGGACGACCCGCCGATGCTCATCCGGCTGCGGGCGCACGGCTACCAGCTCATGGTCGTCAGCCCCGATCCGATCTCCTTCGAAGCCCGGTTGCTCAAGCCCGACGAAGCCGTCGATCTGGCAGTGCGCATCGCGCGCCTAGAGCGGGCGATGCTGCTGCGCCAGTTGCGGCGGGCCGGCATCCAGGTCGTAGACTGGCAGGTCGATAAGCCCTTCGATCAAGCGATCCACACCTCTCTCAGCCGGGCGGCCCACTGGTTCCGCACCATCGGAGTCGCGCCGTGAACGAGACCCCATCGCCAACCGCCAAAGCCCTTCCCGCCAGCATCGTGCTGGCTACGGGCGCGCTGGGTCTGGGATACGGGCTGAACGGCTCCTGGAGTATTGTGATAGTCATCGCAGCTTTAGGAGTCCTGTGGCTGGTGGGGCAATGGCTCGGCTGGGGCTGGACGGCTTCCGTCGAGCTGGTCTGCTTTGTAATTATCGCCGCTGTCGGCCTGGGGATGAGACCGGGGGACGGCTGGATGCTCGCCGGCGCGGTGGGGGCACTTTCTGCCTGGGACCTGCATCACTTTGCCCAGCGGCTGCGCGGGTCGGGGCAGGTCGAAGGCACGCGCGCGCTGGAGCGCCGCCACTTCCAACGGTTGCTGGTCGTCGACAGCACAGGACTGCTGCTCGGCGCGGTCGCGTTGGGAGCTAGGACCGAGCTTGGCTTTGGCATAGCGCTGCTGCTAGGCGTGCTCGCCGTCCTGGGGCTGACGCGGGCAACCAGATTCCTGAGACAGCAGAGCGACTGAGAGCGAGTCTCCTCTTGAAAGACCTGTAACAAAACAGGCCCGCTACCCGTTACAGGTACTGAACGAATCTTTTCAGGAGGTGTGCCATGTCAGCGCTGAAGAGCTATCCATTTCGAGTTGGTCTGGTTACTGTACTTCTGCTTGGGGCTGCGTTGGCCGCCGGCCCGGCGCCGGATGTCAAAGCAGCAGCGCCTCACACCAAATACGTCACCGCGCAGACCACCGTGGCCGCAGGCCAGGTCGGCTC
>CAZWPV010000081.1:0-8904 GCA_964635485.1 uncultured Anaerolineales bacterium | reverse complement strand
AGAATGTGGTATTCTGTGTGTAGTTACCCTCCTTTCGCAAAGGCACGGTGGGCATCCCTTGCCCGCCGTGCTTTTTTATTTGAGCTTTCGTTCCTCGAAACTTGCGCGGGTAGAGGGTATGGGGTAGAATTGCATTGAGCGGACGGCGTTTTTTCGCGCCTGTGCTGCGCGTCAGATTTTATCGATCAAGGGGGTATATTGGGAGAGTTTCAAGTCGATGAAGCGCCACCGGTTGAGTCTGTACGTCCCTCGGGTGGCGAGCGGGTTTCACTCGCCCGTGCTTTTGGCGGGCACTCGCTGCTGCGCGAGATTCTCGAGACCGTTTTACTTACGGTCATGCTTTTTCTGGTCATCAACGCGGTCACCGGTCGCTCCCAGGTGAACGGCTCCAGCATGGAGCCGACGTTGCATGATGGACAGTATTTAATCATCGGCAAGGTCACCTATTGGCTTCACCCGCCGGAACGAGGGGACATCATCGTGTTGCATCCACCTGGCAACCCCGGCGAGGACTATATCAAGCGCGTTGTCGGGTTGCCGGGAGAGCAGGTCGAGGTTCGTGAAGGCAGGGTGTGGGTGAACGGCGTCGCGCTGAATGAATCTTACGTTTCCGGGGCTCCATCCTACTCTGATTCGTGGCACCTGAGAGAGGACGAGTACCTGGTTTTTGGGGATAATCGCAACAACTCCAGCGATTCGCATAGCTGGGGTCCCCTCACGGAGGAGAGCATCGTCGGTAAGGCGTGGCTCTGTTACTGGCCACCGGAGCATTGGGGATTGGTGGAGCATCACGTGTTCTCGGACGTCGAGGAGTAGGGGGAAGGCTGTGAACAGGGAAGAGGTCGCCCGTCTGATCGATCACACGCTGCTCAAGCCCGAAGCTACGCCGGCACAGGTGGAACGCCTGTGTGATGAGGCCCGTCGCTATGAGTTTGCCTCTGTGTGTATCAATCCTGTCTACGTGAAGCTGGCTGCCGAGAGGCTAGAGGGGTCTGAAGTGGCGGTCTGTACCGTGGTCGGCTTTCCGCTTGGGGCGACCAGCACCGCGACCAAAGTGTGTGAGACGCGGCAGGCCATAGCCGACGGCGCTGCCGAGATCGACATGGTGATTCACATTGGGGCGCTGAAGGCGGGTGACCGCAAGGCCGTACAGGACGATATCGCCGCCGTGGCGGCTGTCTGCCGCAAGGGTGGGGCGCTGCTCAAGGTCATCATCGAGGCTGTGCTGTTGAGCGACGAGGAGAAGGTTATCGCCTGCCAGTTGGCCCAGGCGGCGGCGGCCGATTTCGTCAAGACGTCGACCGGTTTCGCCGGCGGCGGGGCCACCGTCGAGGACGTGCGACTGATGCGGCAGACCGTGGGGCCGCAGATGGGCGTCAAGGCTGCCGGCGGCGTCCGCAGTTACGCCGACGCCCTGGCGATGGTCGAGGCTGGGGCGAGCCGCATTGGGGCCAGCGCCGGGGTGCAGATCGTGGAGCAAGCTCCACAAGAGCAATCTCCACAGTAACAGACTCCACAAAGGTAGGCCGCCCGAGGGCAGAGAGCTTGGAATCTACGAAGGAAGGAGGAGCTTGAAAATGCAGGACTCTGGTATCTGGTTGGTAGCAGACTTTTTCGCTCACGACTATCGTATTTCTGGCCGTGTGCACGTGCGTTACTCCAAACTTCTCGCTCAACTCAACGATCAGAACACCTCTTTTCTCGAGCTCGAAGATGCTTACGTCTCCAACATCCTACGCCCTGCGGAGATTGTCGCCAGTTATACCATTGCCGCCCTCTATAAACAAAACATCACCGCTGCCGTCGTGTCTCGCCAGGAGGATGGGTTGCTCAGGGAGTATACCTACGGCTCCTATCTCGGCACCTATCTACACAAAGTCTTTATCACGGTGCCTTCTTTTGAGATCAGCGGCTCCCTGCGTTTGTCGAGCAAGCTGGATTTGCGTACGGTGCTGACTACCGGCACGGACAAATTCGTCGTCATTCTTGATGGCGAGATGAAGGCCGCGGTTCGTCATGACGTTTCCTTCAGCGGCGGCGCGATCTTGATCAACAAGGACTATGTCGGGGCTTTCTGTGTAGAAGAAAGGGAGGAGTAGGCAGTCGATGGCAAAGATACTGATTGTTGACGACGACTCCGAGTTCTTGGATATGATGAACTTGTTGATGCAGCGCGGTGGGCACCAGACGGTGCTCAGTGCCGATGGGCCGGATGGGCTGGCCAAGGCGATGGCCGATCCGCCGGATTTGGCCATCATCGACGTGATGATGCCTGACATGACCGGCTACGAGGTCGTCCGCCAACTGCGCGCCAATCCCACTACGGCATCCCTTCCCATCATCATCCTCACGGCGCGAGGGCAGCCGGTGGATCGACAGGCTGCGTTGGACGCCGGGGCTGACGAGTACATATCCAAGCCGGTGACGATGGCGGATCTGGCCGAGCGAGTCGAGGAGCTGTTGAGCAAGCGCACCTCTGTGAAAGCGGCGCTGTTGAAAGGAATACTCGTCATGTTGAGCTTGCGCGGCGGTGTTGGCGTCACCACGTTGGCGACCAACTTGGCGGCGACGCTGGCCCAGGCCGGCGATAAGGCGGCCTGCTTGGTCGACCTGAGCCCCTCGTCGGGGCACGCCGCGTTGCAGTTGGGCCTGCGCCCGGAACCCAACTGGTCGGGCCTCGTAAGCGTCGGTGGAATCGATGCCGCGGCGGTTGGTGCACATCTCCTGCAGCACGATTCTGGGCTGCATCTGCTGGCGTCACCGGTGTTTCCCGTTGTGGGGCAGCAGGGCATATCGCGACCGATGACACAGGCTATACTTGGCGCTATGCAAAAAGAGTTCTCCATCGTTGTCGTGGATGCGCCATCGGTGCTGAACGAGGCGACGGTTGCCGCAGTGGAGATGGCCGCGGCTGTGAGCTTGGTGGTGACTGCCGAACCCCCGTCAATTCAATCTGCTATGGGCACATTGCGTGCGCTTACGCGCTGGCTGGCCAAGTTCCACGTTGTCCTCAATCAGGTTTCCCCCGGGGCTCAACCGCCGACCGAGGCGATTGAGCGAACGCTGAAACGGCAGGTGATCGGAGTGGTCCCCTTCGATACCGCGCAGGCTCAGGCTCTTGTGCAGGGATCGCCGCAGGCTATTCGCGATCCCAATTCGCCCTTGGCGCAGGCGGTGAGAAAGTTGGCCGGAAAATTAGCTCAGAGTGTGGCTGTTGGCCAGTGAATGGAGATGCAGTCGTGATGGGAGTCTTTCAGGGAGGTGGCATCATGAAGCGGAAAAACGTAATTGCGCTGGCCGTCGCGATGCTCGTGTTGGCGACGTCATGCTGTTGCTGCTTCAGCGGCGGCGATTGGGATGACTGGGAGGACGACTGGGAGGACTGGGACATGCATGCTCTCCCTTCGCTGCTTACGGAGGTGTCTGTTTACATCGCTACGTTGCCGTTGATAGCACTTGCGAGCCCATAGGTGCTCCTGTCTTTGCAGTAGCGTTTTGCCGGAAACGACCGGCGTGCCAAAATCTGCCTAGCGCAATGGGTGATCGTCGCCTGATATATAGTTGCGCTTGCAGACATCTCCCTGCTTGTGACACGTCACCGGCTGTGTCGGGTGGGTGTCTGGCGATTTTGGGTGGCACGCCGCGTTTCGTTTCTGCTGGCCATACCAGTGGAGAAGGCCCATGAATCGAGCCTTGGTCGTGTTTGTTGTTGCGTTGGCCGTCGTTGTGGCAGCGGCCTGCTGCTTTTGCGGTGGAGGCGGTTGGGATACGTTCCTGCCTTCGCCCTCGGCGACGCTCGCGCCCACGCCTGAGCCTGTCGCCATCATAAGTGAACCTCCCGGCGATGTCGGTGCCGAGACGGAGGCGCTGTTGGAGACGACGATTGTGCCGACGCGCGATCTGCACGACCTGGCGGTCCGGTTGCGCGGTGTCCCTTCCGATACGCCGCGCACCATCAATCCCTCGGGTTCCCCCGATTATCCTGTCGGCACTCGCCGCCTCTTCCACGTTCTCAACATGGATACAGACAGGCGGTTCGATATCTATGCCGTCTTGGAGTACAAGACCGAACATGCGTACATGTGGGTGGAAGAGGAAGCGAGTTTTAGTCATGCCGGCCTGGTTTCGGCTGCCGATTTCTTTGAAGAAAACACCTATGCGACCAATCGTGCTTTCTTCGGTTCCGAATGGACCCCAGGGGTGGATAATGACCCGCATATTGGTATTCTCCATGCTCGCAATCTGGGGTCCGGAGTTTTGGGCTTTTTTGGCTCTGCCGACGAGTTTGTGTCAGAGGTGCGTAGCACTTCCAACGAGATGGAGATGTTCTACATTAACATCGACCTGCTGCAGATCAACACCCCCGAATATCACTGTACGTTGGCGCACGAGTTCCAGCACATGATTCACTGGCACCAGGATCGCAATGAAGCTACGTGGATAAACGAGGGGTTTTCTGAATTGGCCTGTCCGTTGAATGGTTTTCAGGCGAGCGGTCACGCGTGGTCCTTCGCCAGCCAGCCCGACAATCAACTGAACGACATCGACTATGAGGCCGCTGACTCCAGCGCGAGCTATGGTGCCGGCTATCTCTTCACGGCTTACTTTCTTGACCGCTTCGGCCCCGAGGCCACCCAGGCGCTGGTCGCCCATCCCGAAAATTCCTTCGCCAGCGTGGACGCCGTGCTGGAGGAGTTGGGTCTAGACCTGACCCACGAGGACGTCTTTGCCGACTGGGTCGTCGCCAACCTGCTGGACGATCCATCTATCGCCGGCGAGCGCTACGGCTACGAGGACAGCGACCCGCCCCCGTTTCAGGTGGGGATCACGTACCATGGGCAGGATTATCCCGTGTCTGAAAGCGCTGCTGTGTGCCAATATGGTACCGACTATATCGAGCTCCACGGAGAGCAGCCGTTGCTTTTTCACTTCACCGGCTCCGCGCAGGTTGGTTTGGTGAACGCTACGGCTCGCAGCGGGCGCTATGTCTGGTGGTCGAATCGAAGCGATCATTCGGACATGACCCTCACTCGGGCCTTTGATCTCTCCGGCATGAGCAACGCCACCTTGGAGTTTTGGGCCTGGTACGACATTGAGCAGGATTGGGATTACGCTTACGTGGAGGTCAGCGCGGACGGGGGGCAGACGTGGGAAATTATCAATACGCCCTCTTGCACCACCACCGATCCCAATGGTAACTCCTTCGGCTGTGGCTATACCGGCAAGAGTGGCGGGGGAGCGACGCCGGTGTGGGTTCAAGAGCAGGTCGATCTCTCCGCATACGTCGGGCAGGAGGCATTGGTTCGCTTTGAGTACATCACCGACGATGCGGTCAATTTCCCTGGGTTTATCCTGGACGATGTCGCCATCTCCCAGACGGGCTACTTTAGCGATTTCGAGGGCGACGATGGGGGCTGGGAATCGGCCGGCTTCATACGTCACGCCAACGTGCTGCCGCAACGCTGGCTGGTGCAGTTGATCCTCTTCGGTCCCGAGACGACGGTGCGGCGGTTGGAGCTCGATGGCCAGACGGGGGAGTGGATTATTCCCCTGGACGATGCTTCCTCCCGTGCGGTTGTCGCTATCTCTGGCCTGGCTCCGGTGACGACGGAGGTAGCTCCCTACAGTTACGAGATCGAGACGCGGTGATCGCGGACAATGTCGGCGCGCCGCAGTCGGTGGATTTCGCCGTCATCCGTGCGTCCCGCCTATTCCACTTTCGTCTCCCAGCGTCCACCCACGAGAAAACTTCCGTTTCCCGTTGCCTGCCAGCTTCGCCCCCCTGGCTGCGCCAGCGGCCCGCGCACCGTCACAGCCAGTCGCTCCAATTGGGCCCAGGCGGCGTCGAAGGCGGCGTAGGAGAAGCGCTTCGTCCCGGCGTCGTAGGCGTCGATCAGGTACATATTCCCCTCATCGTAGCCGACGGCGATGAAGGTGTGCTGCCAGCGGACGACGAGGGACGTCTCGCCGTCGGACGACGTCCACTCCTGCACACCCGGCAGTTGCATATCGTAGGTGGCCCAGATGATGACGGGCCGCCCGGCGGCGATCTCTGCTTTCAGGTCGTTCAGGTTCCAATAGCGAAGTGATCGCGCATCAAGTCCAAAGCTACGCAGGCTGGCCGCGACCGGCCCGGCATAGACGCCGTAACCGTGGGGCGGCATCGATCCGGCCGGACTGTCCACGTCGCCCAGGAAGCCGCGGTGGGGGTTGTCCGATTTGGGCAGGCGGCGGAAAAAATCGTCCTCGCTGAGCGTCACGCCCCAAAAGGCCGCCAGGTCGGTGGCGGAGCGGGACTCGCAACTGAGGCTGTGCTCCTGTGGATGGCTGGCCACGCCCTCGATAAAGGCCGCGGGCGGCAGTTCGTCTGCGCGGGCGGCTCGTGGTAGGAGCGAGATAATCGCGCACAAGGCAATGATTTCCACCACAAAGGCGCGAAGGATGCAAAGATTGTGTTTCTTTGTGCCTTTGTGGTTCAACTACAGTGCCTCCAAAGCAGCCACGATCTCGCGCACTTCCTCGACGGTGCGTGGAGCGGCGTCAAAGATGCCCAAGCCCCGCATATCCGCCTCGGTCAGCTCGGCATTGGTGGACAGATAGCCCAATACCGGCACGGGGCTGTTTTTCTGGATGAAAGACCGGTCGCTTTCGCTGCGCACCTTGTTGCCCACGGCGTAGACGCGCTTGATGCCGATGTCGCCTGCCAGTTGCTCCACGCGCGCTGCTGTCCGCAGGCTGCGCCGCCCCGGCTCGACGACGGCGATGAAGGCATCCACCGCCTGTGCCGTCGCACGGCCCAGATGTTCCACGCCGGCCTCCATGTCCAGGATCAGCATCTCCTTGTTGTAGAGCAGCAGGTGCGTGACCAGCGCCCGCAGCAGCGAGCTTTCGGGGCAGATGCAGCCGCTGCCGCCCGATTCGATGCTGCCCAGCCGCAGGAAGCGAATGCCCCGGTGGGCGATGCTGAAGCGGTCGGGGATGTCGTCCACGCGCGGGTTGAGGCTGAAGAAACCGCCGATACTACCGGGCTTGGCCCCCGTGCGCTCGTAGATCAGGTCCTCCATCGCAGAGATCGGCGTCACCTGGGCGACCAGGTCGTCGGGAAGCCCCAGCGCCTCGGCCAGCCCCCCGGCGGCGTCGGCGTCGATGGCGATCACGCTGCGTCCTCGTTCGGCGTAGATGTGGGCCAAGAGTGCGGCGAGCGTTGTCTTGCCCACGCCTCCCTTGCCGCTGATGGCGATTTTGTTGAGTTGGGACACAGAATCACCTCCTGGTGGGCACTATGCGCCGGTTGCCATGGCGAGAAACTGGGTGATGTCCATCACCCGGATGCGCGCCTTGTTGGCGCGGGCTGCCTTTGCCAGCGTGCGCACGCACTGCGGGCAGGCCGAGACGAGCGCCGTGGCGTTTATCTCCACCGCCTGCGCGATGCGTTTGGCGGCAAGCTCTTCCACCAGCGGCGGGTCGAACGTCTCCAGGTTGCCGCCGCCGCCGCAGCACAGGGCGTGCTCGCGCGATTGCTGCATCTCGACGAACGTCCATCCGGGCACCCGGCTCAGCACCTCGCGCGGTGCGTCGTAGATGCCGCTCTTGCGCCCCAGGTCGCAGGGATCGTGGTAGGTGACGATGCCCGTGCGTTTGGGCTCTACCAGCTTCAATCGCTCGTCGACGACCAGGTCGCGCAGCACCTCGACGGCGTGCACCACCTCAAAGCCCAGGTCCTTCCCCACGATCTCGGGGTACATGTGATGCCACATGTGGTAGCACGAAGGGCAGGTCATGACGACGCGCGGCACGCCCAGTTCGCGCATCTTTTCCACGTTGTGGCGGACGAGTTCCTCGGCCTGCTTCAACTGGCCTGCCAGAAAGAGCGGAAAGCCGCAGCACCATTCCTCGTCGGCCAGCGTGGTGAAGCGGACGTCGGCGCTTTCTAGCAGGCCGACAAAGCTCTGCGGAATGGCGTAGCTCATGGGGAACATGGCCGAGACGCAGCCCACAAAGTAGGCTATCTCGGCGTCGGTGTCTTTGACCAGACCCTTTGGTTTCTCCGCCAGGTTGTCGGTCCAGGCCATGCGCGCTTCGTTATCCTCCCCGGAGACGTTGTGGAACGTGTTGATGCGCTCGCTCAACATGCCGAGGCTGCGCAGCCCTCGTTGGAGGTCCTCGTCGCCGTCCAGTGACTCGACCCCTTCGGGCAGGTAGTGCTCCTGGATCACCTTCTGGCGCATGACCTCCACCAGCCGGCGCACGCTCAGGTTGTGCGGGCAATGCGTAGTGCACGTATCGCAGCCCAGGCAGCGCCACAGGCTGGCGTCGGTGATCAGCCGTTCCTCAAGGCCGAACTGGGCCAGGCGCATCATCTGCGCCGGACGGTAGCGCATCGCCTCGACGTTGGGGCAGCCGGAGGAGCAGCGCTCGCACTGGTAGCAGACGTAGACGTTCTCGCCGCACTCCTCGCGGATGAATTTTGCCAGGTCGGTCGTCAGTGTGATGGTCATATTAAACAGCCTCCAGTGTCAACGAATTTCAACGAATAAACGAATGGTTGGCTATCGGGCGGCGTCCAGCGCTTGCGGCGATGGGCCAGGATGTGTTTGGGAGGGAAGAGGCGCTTCCACTCCAGGCGAGGCCGCCCAAAGTTGAATAGTAGAATCACCTTGCACTCGGATGCTGCAAAGTAGTCTATGCACTGTGCCAGTTCATCATTCGTGAGTGGATAAAAATGCGCCTTGTACTCGACCAACAAATCCGGCGGGACGCGATGATCCGGCACATAGAAATTCACCTGGTTGCCGTTCTCATCCACGATGGGCAAGTGCGGCTCCCGCTTTGCCTCTAGCCCGGCATCTACAAAGCGCTGTGTCATTGCGTTGTGATAGGTCTGCTCACGATGGCCGGGACCCA
>CAZWPV010000080.1:0-8908 GCA_964635485.1 uncultured Anaerolineales bacterium | reverse complement strand
GTGTTCGGCTGAAAGTGCTGACACAACCTTAACAAGTGAAGATATGAGGTTGCAGGCACAAATCGTTGTCTGCGTAAAATCTTCAGCGTGAGCGCAACCTCGTTTGCACTTATGACTTCCGCTGTACAGAACGGCAGGGCTCGGACTGAGTCTCGGCATAAAGGGTTCCCACGGTGGTGCGTACCGTTCCGCGATACCCCGTGACATCAGGGGATTTCACCCCCCGGTCGCCGGAAGCTCCCCGATTCATTGGGGAGAGGAAGTCACCATTCGTTCTCCTCAGCCTCTTCGCCCTCCAGTTCCTCGGGGCTCTCTTCCTCACCTGCGCCAGCGTCCGCCTCGCCCTTGGCGATGGCAATCAGTCGCTGCAGGGCCTTGTCGGCCAGGAGGCGACTGCGCACCGCCTGCTGACCGGCGTCGGAGCTGAGGGACGTGCGCACCTCCTCCGCCCGGACGCCCCACGGGGCGCTCATCGCCTCAATCTGGGTGTGGATCTCTTCCTCGTCCACGTCGAGCTCTTCCAGTTGTGCGATCTCTCTCAACAAGAGCGCGCGCTTGAGCCGCCCCTCGGCGCTGGGCCTTAGCTCCTCTCGCTGTTCCTCCATCGTCTTGTTCTGCAGGCGCAGATAATCTTCCAGAGAGAGCTTGGCCTCGCGCCTCACTATCCGCTCGACTTCCTCGACCGCATTGTCCAATTCCCTCTCGATCATCACGGGCGGATACTCGATCTGAGCCTGCTCCAGAAGGTTGGACAGCATCTGCTCGGTATACGCTTGATCGGCCTGCTGTTTAGCGGACTGGCGCAGTTGCTCCTTGATCTGCTTCTCCAACTCCTTGAGGGAGTCAAAGCTGCCGGCAGTGCGCGCCAGGTCGTCGTCCAGATCGGGGATCGTCTGGTCGTAGACCTCCATCATCTTGACGGAGAACTCTGCCGCTTGACCTCGCACGTCCTCGCGGGGGAATTCGTCCGGCAAAGTCAATGTGAAAGTGCGCTCGTCACCCGACGCCATGCCCAGGATCGCTTCGGCAAAGCCCGGCGCAGGATAGGTGCCACCGGCCTCCACCATGATGTGGACGTGATCCCCTTTGATCAATTCCTCTCCGTCAACCATTGCCGTGATTCTTACCACCGCCCCATCGCCCATCTGGACCGATCGCTCGACGAGCTCCAGGATCGCGTTCTGCATGCGGATGTCTTCCAGGGCCTCTTGCACTTGTTTCTTGCTGATCCTGACCTGCTTGCACTTGAGCCGATAGTCGCGATAGTCGCCCGGATCGACCGTCGGTCTCAAAGGAACGGTGAACGTGAAAGTGATGGGATCCAGGTCAACCTTCTCCAATTCGGCAGACGCATAAGGCTCGATCTCCTTCTGCTTCAAGGCCTCGTCGTAAGCTTCTTCGACCACTGCCTCGGCGGCCTCCTTGCGGACGGTGTCCTCGCCGAAGCGCTGTAGAACCAGGTTATAGGGAGCTTTTCCCTTGCGGAAGCCCGGGATGTTCACCTGCTTGGATATCCGCCGCGCAGCACGTTGCATCGCCTGCTGTGTCTCTTCTTCGTCCATCTCGATAACCAGGCGCAACTGGTGACTCTCTAGGGGTTCAGTAGTGATATTCAAGTATATGTGCCTCCTTCTACGTCTTGGGCAAGCCAGGGCTTTAGCAAATGGGGAAGGCGGGATTTGAACCCGCACGGGTTGCCCCACGTGATCCTAAGTCACGCTCGTCTGCCAATTCCGACACTCCCCCACACTGGGCTGCATTATAACGCCGACTGCAGGTTCACGCAAGGTTGACAACCACATTTACTGTGGTATTATTCGTCGCTGCGACGTTGGAGGGCAGCATTGTGAACCGAGACGAACCGACTCACTTCCGCGAACTTGATCCCGCTGACGCACCGGGGCGCAAAAGAGAGCTTCCACAGGCGTGCCGACAGGTCTGGGGCAACCCACCAGGCAGTTCGGCGCGTTGTCTTTAACGAAACAGTAGGTGCTGTACAGAAAGAACCGCTCGAGCCTCAGAACGAGGTGCTCGGGGAGAGGCGGAACACACGCCCGGCACATTGTCAAAGGTTTTGTTTGTCAAGAACCTAGACTGCTTGTATAATGGTACCAGAGTACTGGACAAGGTGGCCGCGGTTGACCTTGCTTGAGAATTCGCCAGTCCAACTGCGGGCTCTGCAGTCTGCTTTAGGACCGGCTTGGCACTCTTTGCACATTTCATGAAGAGCCATCCGGTCATATCTTTGCAGCGAACGCTATCGCGCTCGGCGACTGCTCCGAAAATAACCCTCTTGCGTCATTCCGAGCGCAGCGAGGAATCTCATGCACACGACGGGGAGATCCTTCGCTTCGCTCAGGGTGACGCATGCGGGCAACACTTTCGCCATTGAGGGTGCCCTGGCGGGGCCCGGCAACTTTCAAGTAAGGATAGGGGACCATGGAAGACCAACTGAACATCCGGCGGTATCTTTTGGTGATTCGTCGCTGGTGGTGGCTCATCTTGGGCTGTACGGTATTGGCGGCGCTGGCTGCATTTATCGTCAGCTCTCAGATGACGCCCATCTACAGCGCCTCGGTGACGCTGCTGGTTCACCAATCGCCTAATGCAAGCACAAACGATTACAACGCCATCCTCATCAGCGAGAAGCTGGCGCGCACTTACGTGCAGATGCTTACCGGACGCCCGGTTCTGGACGCGGTGATCGAGCAATTTGAATTGGACGATACACAGGAGGAGTTGGCAAAGCGAATCGACACCGAGCTGGTTCAGAACACGCAACTGATCCGGCTGAACGTAGAGGACACCAGTCCCATTCAAGCAGCGCAACTGACCAACGCCATCGCCGGCGAGTTCATCGCCCAGAACCAGACCTTGCAGCAGGGGCGCTATGCAGACTCTCTGGACAGCATCCAGGAGCAGATGGACGAGATGTCGTCGTTGATGGAAAAGACACAGGCCGAGATCGATGCTTTGGGTACGCCAGAGACACCCCAAGAGCAGGCGGAGCTGACCCGGCTGGAGACAGTCCTGGCCGGCTATCGCAACACCTATACCACGCTTCTCCAGAGCTACGAGCAGATGCGTTTGACGGCGGTGCAATCGACGGACAATGTGATCGTCTTTGAGAAGGCCCAGGTGCCCGACGAACCCATACGCCCGCGCAAAGCCATAAACACGGCGTTGGCCGGGGCGGTGGGCATGATGCTGGCGGTGGGTGCGGTCTTTTTAGTGGAATACCTGGATAACACGATCAAGACACCCGAGGACGTCAGCCAGGAGTTGGGGTTGGGGACTATGGGCGTTATCGGCCGGATGGCGAAAGGGGCGGAGGAATTGGTCACGGTGGTCCATCCTCTGTCGCCCATCTCGGAGGCCTTCCGGGTGCTGCGGACGAACATCCGCTTCTCAGGTGTGGATGAACCGATTCGGACGCTTTTGGTGACCAGCGCAGGGCCCACCGAGGGCAAGTCCACCACGGCGGCCAACCTGGCGGTGGCGATGGCCCAGGCCGGCTTGAGGGTGGTGGCGTTGGACGCCGACCTGAGACGTCCGCGGCTGCACAAGATATTCGATCTCCACCCACGGGGCGGGCTGACGGGGTCGCTGCTGGAGGGGAACATGGACGGCCGGCTGCAACCCTCTCAGGTGGAGGGGCTGTCAGTGCTGCCAGCCGGAGATCTCCCTCCCAACCCATCGGAACTGCTGGGCTCTCGGCGCCTGAGGGAGCTGTTGGACGAACTGGCAAAAGACGCAGACGTGGTCGTGATAGACAGCCCACCCGTGTTGCCGGTGACAGACGCGGCGGTGCTGGCACAGGAAGTCGATGGCGTCCTGCTGGTGGTAGATGCAGGTGAGACGAGGCGGGAGGTGGTACAGCGGGCGGCCGAGAGTTTACAGCAGGTAGGCGCCCATCTGATCGGCGTCGTGCTCAACAGGGTGTCCACTGGCCGGGGCGGTTACTATTATTATTACCACGAGTATTATGACGATGGGCACGAGAAACAAAAGCGGCACAAGCGCAAGCACACAAAGGGAGTGCTGGCGCCCGTGCAGCGGGTGTTCGAGAGGGCAGGACGGCCAAAGCAGTGATCATCTGGCCGTCCCGTTGAGGTAAGTCTTATGGAAGAAGGGCTTGATCTTCGGCGTTATATGGCGGTGCTTCGCCGTTGGTGGTGGCTCATCATCGGCTGTGCGCTGCTGGCAGCGGTGAGTGCGTACGTGGTCAGTGTCAATATGACCAAAGTCTACAGCGCCTCTGTGACCCTGCTGGTTCACCAAGCGCCGACCAGCGGCACCAGCGACTATGCCGCGATCCTGACCAGCGAGCGCCAGGCGCGCACCTACGCCGAGATGCTGACCGAGCAGCCGGTGCTGGAGGCGGTGGCCGCGCAGCCGGAGTTTGACATGGACTGGCAGGAACTGGCCGACCAGGTCGACGTCGAGCTGGTCAGCGACACCCAGTTGATCCGCTTGAGCGTGGAGGACACCGATAACGCCCGGGCTGCCCAGGCCGTCAACGCCATCGCCGACGCCTTCATCGCCAAGAACCAGGCATTGCAGCAGGAGCGCTATGCGGATTCTCTGGGCAGCGTGCGGCAACAGATGGACGAGTTGTCGGCACTGATCGAAGAGACACAGGCGGCGATAGACAGCTTGGGCACGCCAGAGACTTCCCAGGAGGAGGTCGAGCTATCGCGGTTGGAGACGATCCTGGCCGGGTATCGCACCAGTTACGTGGGGCTCCTCCAGAGCTATGAGCAGATGCGCTTGACGGCGGCCCAGACGGCGGACAACGTCTCGGTCTTTCGGAGAGCCGACGCGCCCGACAAGCCCGTCCGGCCGCGCCCGGTGCTGAACACGGCTTTGGCCGGAGCGGTGGGAGCGATGCTGGCGGTGGGCGTGGCCTTCCTGGTGGAATACCTGGACGATACGGTCAAGACGCCCGAAGACGTCACCCGCGCGCTGAGCCTGGATACGCTGGGCATCATCGGCAAGCTGGCAAAGGGGACAGAGGAGCTGGTGGCAATCGCCCGGCCGCTCTCTCCGGCCTCGGAGGCCTTCCGGGTGTTGCGGACGAACATCCGCTTCTCCAGCGTGGACAAGCCCCTGCGCACGCTCCTGGTGACCAGCGCCGGTCCCACCGAGGGCAAGTCCACCACGGCGGCCAACCTGGCGGCGGTGATGGCGCAGGCAGGACTCAAGGTGGTGGTGGTGGACGCCGACCTGCGCCGCCCGCGGCTGCACCGGCTGTTCAGCGTTCACCCGCGGGGCGGGCTGACGGGATCGCTGCTGGAGGGAAACATGGACGGGCGGTTGCAGCCCTCCCAGGTGGAAGGGTTGGCGGTGCTTCCGGCCGGAGACCGCCCCCCCAACCCATCCGAGCTGCTTGGGTCGAGGCGCCTGCAAGAGTTACTGAGTCTGCTGACACAGCACGTGGACGTGGTGGTGATCGATAGCCCCCCGGTGCTGCCTGTGGCCGACGCGGCGGTGCTGGCGCAGAGCGTGGACGGCGTGCTATTGGTGGTGGACGCGGGCGAGACCCGGCGTGGGGTAGCGCAACACGCCGTCGATAGCCTCAGGCAGGTGGGAGCCAATGTGATCGGCGCCGTGCTCAACAGGGTGCCGACTCGCAAGGGCGGCTACTATTACTACTACCACGAGTATTACGGGGATGAGGGCAAGAAGCAGAAGCGCAAGAGGCGAGAACGGAGCGGGGTTTCCGGGCGTGAGGCAAAGGGATGAGGCAAGAGGCAAAAGGAAAGGCGCAACAGAACGTGTTTAGTGTGCGAGATGCGCTTTGCGCGCTGGCCGGGCAGTACGATCTGGCGGCTGTCTACGCCTTCGGCAGCCGGGCGGCCGAGGTCGCTGCGCGGGTGGCGGGCGAGGACGTGGAAGCGGATAGCCCCCAGTCCGACATCGACATCGGCGTGCTGCCGCTGCCGGGATGCGACCTCCCGGTCGAGGATCGCGTGGGCCTGATGCAGACGCTGGAGGATCTGTTCGGCGTGGCGCGGGTGGACCTGGTGATCCTGCCGGAGGCCGATCCTTTCTTGGCGGCCAATGCGATACGTGGAGAACGGCTGTACGTGGAAGATGAATACCGAGCGGACGAATACGATCTCTACGTCCTGCGCCGGGCGGGAGACCTGGTTCCGTTGGAGCGTGAGCGGATGGCATTGATCCTGGGAGAGCGAGTGTGACGCCGGACAAGCTCTCGAAGCGAGTGGTCGCTGACCGCATCGGGTGGGTCGAAGAGATGCTGGAGCGCACTCGCGCCCTGCCCCTGAGCAGCGCGTCATCGTTCCTTGCTGATCCCAGAAACGTGGGGGCTGCCGAATCGTATCTACGGCGTGCCCTGGAGGCGTTGATGGATCTGGGACGCCACGTCCTGGCCAAGGGGTTTGGCAAGGGGGTCACCGAATACAAGCAGGTAGCCCTACGATTGCAACAGTCCAGTGTTCTGACCAAAGAAGAGGCCGATCTTCTCGAGACGATGGCAGGCTATCGAAATCGCATGGTGCATTTCTATCACGAGGTCACACCGGAGGAGCTTTACGCGATATGCACCACCCGGCTGGGCGACGTTGAGCGCGTGGTCGAGGGGTTCAAGCGCTGGATTCGGGCCCATCCCGAGTGCATGGACGAGACGTTGTAGGAGCACGACATAGGCGGCAGATGAGGTTAGGGAGCGTATGGCAAACCGGGCGTCCGATTGGCTGGCCCAGGCAGAACGGGATCTATCCCGGGCCGGTATAGATATTCAGCACGAATACTGGGAGTGGGCATGTTTTACGGCGCAGCAGGCGGCGGAAAAGGCTGTCAAGGCTCTCCTGATGAGCCGGGGATACACTGCCTGGGGGCACGCGATCACGCCGATGATGCGCAGCTTGGAAGAGGTCGCCGTTCCTGCTGAACTGGTCGAATACGCGCAGTTGCTGGACGCGCACTACATCCCGACGCGCTATCCCAATGGATTCGCCGAGGGAAAGCCGGCCGACTACTACAACCGGGGCAAGGCCGAGGAAGCGGTGGATGCTGCAACAAAGATCATTCGATTCTGTCGAGATCATCTCTCTCGACCGGAATAAGGTGCTGGAGGCGCTGCGAGGCGTGGCCCGGCGGATCCGCATCCAGCATCCGGAGGTCGTGGACGTACGCATGTTCGGGTCGCTCGCGCGGGGGGATCAGGTGGGGACCAGCGACGTGGACGTCTTGATCGTGCTCGAGGAGGGTGAACCGGGGGACCCCATCGAGCAGATCCGCAGGTTCTATCCCTACTTTGACCTGCCTGTTGGGGTCGATCTGCTGGTGACGACGCGAGAGCGGTGGACCCGGCAGCTGCAGGATGGAGATGAGTTTGCAGAACGCATAGGCCGGGAAAGCATAGCCCTGTAGGGCTTGCGAAACCCGGATATCTTTAGAGAAATCAGACGGAGACTCGATATGGAAAAGGTGAGTTTAGCCATCAAGCTGCCAAAGGCATTTGTGCCATTGGTGGGGGTACGTGAAGAAGCGCTGCCTGAAGAGATCGAAAAGCTGTTGGCGATGGAGTTAGTCAGGCGAGGGGCACTGACCTACACCAAAGCTGCCGAGCTGGTGAGTATGAGCCAGGCAGAGTTTATCGCTTACTTGGGGACACACCATGTCTCGATCTTTCAGCTTGCCCCTGGTGAAATGCGAGAAGAGGTTGGTTCATGAGTGTCGTCATCTCTGATGCCTCTCCGCTCATCAATCTTGCTCGCGTAGAACAGCTTGATCTCCTGGCTGCATTCTACGGGCAGGTCATCACCCCTCAGGCAGTCTACGACGAAGTGGTCGTGCGTGGGCAAGGACGTGAGGGAAGTGCGGAGGTACAAAACGCTTCCTGGATCGACTTGGACGATCCCCAGGACGATCTGGCCGTACAGGCTTTGGCCGCCGAACTGGGTATGGGTGAGGCCTCGGCGATTATTTTGGCTCAGGAACGCCGGGCTACACTGCTGTTGCCAAATGAGATTCGAGGTCGGCGAGTCGCCCAACAACTGGGACTGAAAGTGTGTGGCACCCTCGGTATTCTGGCTCGCGCCAAACGGGAAGGACGCATATCCAGTTTGCGATCTGTGTTGACCTTGCTCCGTACTCGGGGAACCTGGATTGGTGAGGAGTTATGCGAGCAGGTGCTGCATCTTGCAGGGGAGTAAGCGTTGCTGCAGACAGGGAAGCTTCTCGCAGGCTCCCGCGCCGCGCGGGTTGGGGGATCGTGGTGGCGGTACGAGACGACGCCTGCCTGCGCGGGCAGGTATAGGTGGAGACGGTGCAGTCCGTGATCGCAAGGCCCCGGCTGCCATTTGCCGCAAGGTGGCGATGGCTGAGGATGAAGGGGGCAAACCGATAGACAGGCACTGGAGTAGCAGAGAGGCAGCGCTGTGAGGATCATTTGGACAAGGCACGCGGAAGAGCGTCAGGGGCAATGGCGGAAGAAATTGGGCATCACTCGTCAGGAGGTGGAGGACTTGTTGAGAAATCCCGAACAGGTGGTGCCGGGCGACCTCGAGGCCCTCGTCGCTCAAGCAAGAAGAGGAGATGGGCTGTTGAGGGCTCCCTTTAGCGAAGTGGAGGGAGGACGCAAGGTCCTGACGGTCTATTGGACCAGCAAGGTGGAGAAGTATTGGCGGGAGGAACGAGATGCAAATTCGGTATGATTCTGAAGCCGACGTCCTTCTATTTGTCCTGCGGGACTTGCCCCCGGTGGACGCCGTGGAAGAACCGGGCGGCGTGATCATCAGCTACGGGGAGGATGGAGAAGCTGTCAGCGTGGAGTTTTTGCACGCTTCTGTGCGCCATCTGGCCCGGACGGGTGAGATCAGCGTGACGCTTCAAACCGAGCGTGTACCCGAGAGAGTGTATGCGACGGCTGGAGCCTAGC
>CAZWPV010000079.1:4199-8945 GCA_964635485.1 uncultured Anaerolineales bacterium | reverse complement strand
CCCCAGGGGCTTTTTCCTTGGAAGAAGCCCCGACCTGTGGTCGGGGTTCTTCACTCTGAGAGGAAGTGGCAGCGATGGTGCTTCCAATGTGGGCATTTTGGGCCGCGCTGATAGCGATGGCCATCGGGTTGCTCGGCGTTTTCCTGCCGCTCGTCCCCGGCGTGGGCTTTATCTGGCTCGTGGCGCTGGCCTACGCCATCGCCGAGGGCTTTGCCACCATCGACCCCATCACGTTCGCCGTCCTCACCATCCTCGGCGCGGTCGGCGTCACCTCCGATATCTGGATGAGCAAGCTGGGCGCCAAACTCAGCGGGGCCTCCTTCCGGGCGCTGCTGGCCGGGCTAGGACTGGGCCTAGCCGGCGCTATCGTAGGAATCGCGCTGGGACTCGTCGGTGTCTTGGCAGGGTTGCCATTCCTGGAAATAGGCGCGGCCCCCCTCGCCATCATCTGCGCCTTGCTCGGCGTCTTTCTCGTCGAGTGGCGCACGCGCGGCGACTGGCGCGAGGCGCTCAAAGCCTGTGGCGGGTGGCTGGTCGGCTGCGCCGTCTCCGGCGTGGTGCAGGGGGCAATCAGCGTGCTGATGATCCTCATCTTTGTCTGGCAGGCGTTGAAAGGATAAACCGATGACACGACGAAGACGCGAATACTACCCGCCGCGACGACGCCCTCGCCGAACCTCACGCAAGCGAAAACTGCTATACACCCGCGCGCCACGCAAGGGCACACTCCTCATCGCCGTCGCCCTCTACATCGTCGGCATCTTTGGCGCGTTCAAGCTGCTGCAGATTTCCCAGACTCTCATCATCGCCGCTCTGGCCATCGCCGGCGGTCTCCTCATCCTCGGCGCACTCCTGCGCGACCTATAAGCCCGAGTTTGAACTTCTCCCCACTTGACGGCATGTAACTTATAGAGTACGATTTGACCGTATGGTCACGGCAGCCGTGTTCGCCCAAGGCCCAATGGGCCTCTCGTGGCACAGCCCACGCGGGATTCTCGCAACCCTGTTCCGCTGTGCCAGCGCCTGCATCTATCGCATCGCCCTGCTCGCCAGCGAGATCGGCGACAAGGTAAAAGAGATGGGCGTGCCGACGGAGGACTTGATCCGTCGCTTCCAGCGCGGCCAACCCAGGGCGTTCGAGGCGCTTTACGACCGCTTCAAGGACTATGTATACCGGACGGCCTTTTTCGTCACCCGCAACAGCAGCGAAGCGGAGGACGCGGTGCAGGAGACCTTTCTCGACGTGCTGCGCGCCCTACCGGGCTACCACGTCGAAGGGCCGGCCCGCTTCGAGACCTGGCTCTACCGCGTCACCGTCAATCGCTGCCGCTCGCGGATGCGGCGCAAGCGCCTGCCCTCGGCCGAGTGGGACGAGATCGAGGAGCGGCTGGAGCGCATCCCCGAGACGCACCCGGAGCACAATCCCGAAGACGTCGCCCTGCAGCGAGAGCGCGCGGTCGCGCTGTGGCAGGCGGTGGACGAGCTCTCGGATGATCAACGCGCTGCCGTCCTCCTGCGCTACCAACAGGGGCTATCCTACAGCGAAATCGCCGAGGCGCTCTCGATCAGCGAGGGCACGGTGAAATCACGGCTCTATTACGCACACCGTAAACTGAAGGAGCAATTGGAATAGATAGAGGACTCGCCCGAAAAAGGCGTTCTAACCACAAAGGACACGAAGGGCACCAAGAAAATCCAAAATGAACCCGCACGTCGAGCCTGAGCTACTCGCATACCTGGACGGAGAGCTGGACGAGCGGGAACGGGCGCGGGTGGAAGCCCACCTGGCGACCTGCTCCCGCTGCGCCGCCGAGCTCGAGCGTCTGCGCACCCTGCGACAAGAACTGAGCGCCACCTTCGACGCCGCCCTCTCCCCCGTGCGCTTGCCCGCCGATGCGGACGCGCGGATTCGAGAGCGGCTGCGCGCCCGCACAGCGCCCCGCCCGTGGCTGGCGCTCTGGCGGCAGCGGGGGCTGGCCGTACAGGCGTTGATGGCCGTGCTCGTGTTGGCATTCGCCTTCAACACCTCCCAGGTGCTGCGCCTGCCCATCCCACCCGCGCCCCACCAGACGCTGGTGCTCGGGCAGAATCAATTGGCCCCCGGCAGCCAGGCGGCGCTGCGCGTCATCGTCCAATCGGCCGAGGAAGCGAAGCCTATCGAGGATGCGGAGGTGACCGTGAAAATCGGGCGCACGCCGGGCCAGGCCAGGACCGTCTACACCGGTCAGACAGACGCCAGCGGCACCGCCAACGTGGGCTTTACCGTCCCAGAGGGCCTTGAAGGCACAGCCAGCCTGGTGGTCGAGACCTCCTCCGCCGGGGGCAAGGATCAGATCACACACCCCATCACCATCGAGCGGGACTACCGCCTGCTCCTCGGCTCCGATAAGCCCGCCTACCGCCCCGGCCAGACGATCCACATGCGCGTGCTAGCCCTCGACGCCGTGAATCTCAAACCGGCGGCGGGACAGCAGATCGCTTTCTACGTCAACGATCCCACAGGGCAAAGCCTGACATCCCACGAAGCGAACGCCTCCGACTTTGGCATCGCCGCGTTCGAGTTCTCGCTTCCGCCGGACGCCCCCCACGGCCAATACACGCTGCAGGCCAGGCTGGGCAACACCACCTCCACGCGCACCGTCACCGTGGGCGACTACGAGCTGCCCGCCTTCCGCGTCACCCTGGAGACCGACCGCGACTACTACGCCCCCGGCGAGCAGGTGACGGGCAGCGTGCAGGCCGAATACTTTTTCGGCAAGCCGGTCGCAGGCGGCAAGGTGACCCTGCGCGGCTACACGCAGGACCCGCGCGGCGAGCCCGTGCGCATCGTCCTGGGCGAGACTGACGAAACGGGCGCGCTCGCGTTCGCCTTCCACCTCCCGGACTCTTTCGGGGCATCGGCGACCACGGAACCCGTATCTCTCGACCTGGAGGCCGACGTGGTCGACGCAGCGGGCCAGCGGGCGGGCACACGCCACTTTGTCCCCGTGGCCGCGCAGACACTCTTGATCCGCGCCGTCCCCGAGGGCGGCCAGCTCAAGCCCGGCGTCGAAAACGTCGTCTTTATCATGACCGCCTACCCCAACGGGCAGCCTGCGCAAGCAACGCTGACCGTCAAGGCGGAAGGGGAAGTGCACACACTCGCCACCGATCCCTACGGCCTGGCCGAGTTCCGCTACGTGCCCGGCGCATCCAGCCAGATTGAGATTCACGCCCGCGACGCACAGGGAAACCAAGGCGTCGCCGCGCTCATCTTCCAGCGCGACGAATCGCCGCAGGTACTCCTTCTACGCACCGAACGCGCTGCCTACGAGGTCGGCGACACGCTGCGCGCCGAGGTGCTGGCCGCTGGGTTGCAAGACCCAGCACAGACGGTCTTTTTGGACGTCGTCCGCGCCAGGCAGACGATCGCCACCCTTTCCACCCCGATTGAAGACGGACGAGCCGCCTTCGCGCTCGACCTGGATGGCGCGATGGTCGGCACACTCGAACTGCACGCCTACACCATCGGCGCCGGCGGTGAGTTCGCGCGCGATACGCGCCTGGTGATCGTGGATGCGCCGCGCCAGGTAAGCGTGGCTGTGAGCGCCGACCGGGAATCGTACCGCCCCGGCGAGACGGCGCACGTGCAAATCCAGACCGTCCTCACGCCGACCGATCAACCAGTCCAAGCCGCGCTGGGCATCGGCGTCGTCGATGCGTCGGTCTACGCCCTGGAAACGCTGCCGCCGGGCTTTGTGCGCGCCTACTTCCTGCTGGAGCAAGAGCTAGCCGGGCGCGGCGCGCAGGGGCTCGACGTGCCCACGCTGCTCGACGCGGGGGAAAAGATACGGGCATCGCAGGACGTAGCCGCCCGCGCCGCCTGGGCCGGGGTGCCAGGGACGGCTTTCTCGCTCTTCGAAACGTCCACCGCCGAGGCCGAGAGGGATACCGCTCTGGTCGCCCGCGTCACCCTCGCTAACCGCATCGGCCTCGTGCTCGCCGCGCTGCCACTGCTCTTGGGCGGCGTGGTGGTGCAGGGCCTGAGGCTGCGCGGCGTCCTCAAGCGCACGCTGCGCCGCGTGGGAATGGGAACGCTGATCCTGTTCGCCACCACGCCGGTGGCCGGTCCCATCGTCGGCGGCGCGATGTGGCTGCTGTGGATCGCCATCGGCGTGGCCGCGCCGGTGATAGTCCTCCTGGCCATCGCCGCTCTCCTGACGTGGCTAGCCATCCACGGCTGGCTGCGGCGAGACACGCGGGTGCAACTGGTCGTAGGGCTACTGGCGACCTATCTCACCCTCGCCGGGCTGTTAGTGGTTTTGGCCGCGCGCGGCGGCGATCCCGCGGGGCTGGTGACAGCCTTGATCGTGCTCACCTTCCTGCTAGCGCTGGCCGCCGTGGCGATGCTGGGCCAGGGCCTGGTGCTGGAGAGGCGGCGCGTCACCGGCTGGGCGACCACGGCGCTGGCGCTGCTGCTCATCCCCCTGGCCGTGTACCTGCCCTTCGTCCCCGGCGCGGCCTCCGGCCTGACGCGCGCGCTGGGCAACCCGGCGGTCTATGCCGGGCCCATCGGCTGGCTAGCCGGCTGCTGCCCGGCCCCGGCAGCAGAACCGAAAGCTGTGGTCGTTACTCGGTTGGTAGAGAAAGAGGGAGAGGAAGTTGTGGTAACGGTCGTAGAGAGGACTGCGGCACCTGCCGAACCGACGTCAGCGCCGGCTGATACCCCTGTCCCGCCCTCAGAATCCGCGCCGACAGAGAAACCGG
>CAZWPV010000079.1:0-4189 GCA_964635485.1 uncultured Anaerolineales bacterium | reverse complement strand
GACATCGAGCTGGCGATCGGCGATCGGGCCAAAGCGGACGCCGCCGAGCCGACAGAGCGGCCAGAGTCTACGCAGATACCAGCTCTTACCCAGGAGATACCACTGCCGACGGCAGCGCCAACGCCTACCACGGTCCCGCTCCCCACCGAACCGTATCCCCTGCGCCAGGTCTTTCCCGAGACGCTCTACTGGAATCCGGAAGCGATCACCGATGCGGATGGCACGCTGGCGCTCGATCTGGAGCTGGCCGACAGCATCACCACCTGGCGGCTGACGGCGCTGGCCTCCACGCGAGAGGGCGACCTGGGCGTCGCCACCTACGACATCGTGGTCTTCCAGGACTTTTTCGTCGAACTCGATCTGCCAACGACCATCACCCAAGGAGAGACCATCACCGTCACCGTCACCCTGTACAACTACCTGCCCCAACCCCAGACCATCCGGCTGGAGCCGGAACCCGCCGGTTGGTACACGTTCGAGTCGCTGCCCCAGGACGTCACCCTGCCGGCAGAGGGCGTCGCCACAGCCACCCTCACCATCCGCGCCGAGCGGGCCGGGGATTTCACCCTGCAGGTGAACGCTGTGGGCGAGGGCATGTCCGACGCAGTGGCGAGAGACGTGACGGTCAAAGCCCCGTGAGAAGCGCCAATGCCTCGGACGCTTGATAAACCTCCGGGGTCTCCTAGAACCGACAGCCCACCTCGTCGAGCGGGATGCTCTCCACGAGCTACGGCAACGTGGCAGACCACGACCCCCGAATGAACTTTTTCCTCCACGGTCGCGTGTAAACCAGTAGAAGCGGCCACCCGAGCGCCGCTTGCCAGACCCAAAGGAGGAAAGAAATGCACAGGAAGACCCACATCGCATTGATCGCGCTGGTTGCGATCGCCGCCCTGACCGCCGGATGTGCCTGCGCGGCTCCGGCCGGGACAGCGGAACCGGCTGCGGCCACAATGGCCCCGCGCTCTGAAAGAGAAAGGGCATCCGTGCCCACATCCGAGCCAGTGGCGGAGCCAGTAGAGGCCCCAGCAGCTACCCTGTTGCCAACCTCCGCTGCGGCTGGTGGCGAGAAGGGGACCGGCGGCGACTCCCTCACCCTGCCCTACCGCCCCAACCGCCTCGTCATCAAGAACGCCGAGCTAGCGCTGCTGGTCGCTGACACCGACAGCGCCATCGACCGCACCGCGCAGATCGCCGCAGACACCGGAGGCTATATCCTCAGCTCCCGCGTCTGGTACCAGGAGTGGCTGGGAGAGAGCTACAAGTACGCCACCATCACGCTCAGCGTCCCCTCCGACCAGTTCGAATCGGCGATGCGGCGGCTGCGTGGGCTGGCGGTGCAGGTCATCGACGAGACCGCCTCCGGCCAGGACGTCACCGACGAGTACGTCGATCTCCAGTCGCGGTTGGGGAACCTAATCGCCACGCGCGACCGCATTCGCTCCTTTCTCGATCGGGCAATGACGGTCGAGGAGGCACTGCAGATCAACGAAGAGCTCAAGGTCGTCGAGGAAGAGATCGAACTGGTGCAGGGCCGTATGAACTATCTCTTCGACCGTGCGGCCTACTCCACCATCACCGTTCAGATTCAGCCAGAACTGCCCAAGGCCACGCCCACTCCGACTCCCACGCCTACACCCACGCCCACGCCTACACCCACGCCTACACCCACACCCACACCGTGGAACCCCGTCGAGACCGCTGAACAGGCCAGCGGCACGTTGGGATCCATCCTGCAAGTTCTCGCCGAGCTCGCCATCTGGCTGGGCATCGTCGTGGTGCCACTGGTGGCTCCGCCGGTGCTCCTGTGCGCCGCTGTGGCCTGGATCGCCCGGCGCTGGATGAGGAAACGGGCCAGTAAGATAAACAATCAGAAGACAAGCCCATAAACCGTCTTTCTCCCCTCTCCCCTTGTAGGGCGCGCGTCAGGCAGCCGTAGCCTTTCCGGCCAGCAGACGCCAGGCGTGCGCCCTCCTCCCGTAGAGCATCCCGGCGCAAATGATGGTACGCTCCTAGATACAGCGACCAGACTATCGCAGCAGGTCCTACGTATAAGTATCGTAAACCCAGGCATCTCCCCCGCTTGGGCAAGGAGGGCGCGATGAAGCGACGCGTACTGCACGTCTACCAGGACTTTTTTCCAAAGCGCGGAGGGATCGAGGATCACATCCTGACACTGGCGCAAGCACCATCTGATCGCCACGAACACATCGTCCTGGTCGCGGCAGATGGTCCCGTCACCCGCCGCGAGACCGTGAACGGCGTCATGGTGATCCGCGCCGCCACTTATGGCCGCTACTACACCCCATTCTGCCCGAGCATGCCACGGTGGATCAAGCGGCTGCGTCCCGACATCGTCCATCTGCACCATCCCTGTCCGATGGCCTACGTGGCCTGCCTGTCAGCACGGCTGTCAGCCCCTGTCGTTCTGGGACATCACAACGACATCGTCAAGCCTCGCGCCCTGCTCAAGCTCTATCTGCCCCTGCAGCAGGCGATGATGAGACGGGCTGGCGCGGTGCTGGTTGGCACGCAGGACTATCTGGACACCTCGCCGCACCTCGTTCCCTTCCGGACCAAGTGCCGGATCGTGCCCTACGGCATTCCGCTGCGGCAGTTCACGCCAAACGCCGGGACAGAATCCCTCGCTGCCCGCATCCGCCGCGCCCATCCCGGCCCCATCGTCCTGTTTGTCGGCAGGCTGTGCTACTACAAGGGGCTCGACGTGGCCATCGATGCCATGCAGAACGTAAACGGCACCCTGCTGATCGTCGGGCATGGTCCTCTGGTCGATGACGTCAGCCAAAGCATTGAGACCCTCGGCCTGGAGTACAAAGTCGTTCTCGTCGGGCCTGTGGACGACGCCACCCTCGTCGCTTACTACCGAGCCTGCGATCTGACCATCCTGCCCTCGATCTACCGGAGCGAGGCGTTCGGCCTGGTGATGCTTCAGGCGCATGCCTGCGCCCGGCCTGTGATATGCAGCGACCTCCCCGGCCTCTCCACGGTCAATGTGGACCATCGCACGGGCTTGCTCGTCCCGCCCGGCGACGTGAGTGGACTGGCCAGCGCCATCAACCGCCTGCTCCACGCGCCCGCCTTGCGCCGCCGCATGGGCCGGGCCGGGCGACGGCAGGTGGAGCAGCTCTATGGCGCCGACCGGATGGCTCGGCGGATCGAGGAGGTATATGACTCACTCGCAGGATAGCAGCGGCGGCAATGGCCACGACATCTGCAACGGGCTGACTTTCGACGTCGAGGATTGGTTCCACGGATTCAACTTCTCTCCGTTGGAACAGAGCCGCCTACCCCACCGTCTACACGTCGGCCTGCTGCGCATCCTCGAAATCCTCGAGACTGCCCAAGTCAAAGCCACCTTCTTCGTTCTAGGCTCGCTGGTCGAAGAGTGGCGTGCTACTTTGGGCCTGATAGTGGACGCCGGACACGAGATCGCCACCCACGGCTACCAGCACACGCCAGTATATCGCCTGTCACCCGGCAGCTTTTTCCGCGATCTCCAGCAGGCACTGACAGCCCTGTGTGCTATTACCGCTCAGCCGATCAAGAGCTACCGAGCACCTTTCTTCTCCATCACCCGGCACAACCTGTGGGCGCTGCCCATTCTGGTCAAAGCTGGCATCGCCCGCGATTCCAGCATCGTCCCGGCACACAACCCGCGCTACGGCATCCCCACTGCAGAGCGTTTCCCTCATCCCGTATTCACAGATTATCCCCCCAGACTGACCGAGTATCCAATCTCGACCGTTACCATCGGCAACGTCAACTTGCCGTTTGGCGGCGGCTTTTACGCCCGCCTGCTGCCCTACAGGCTTATCCGGTGGGCCGTGACACGCCTCAACGCCATCGGCCAACCCGTCATCTTTTACTTTCACCCCTGGGAGTTCGACCCCGACCATCCCAGGGCCGACGACGGCTTGCCTGCCCTCTATCGCTTCACGCATTATCACAAACTGGACAGCACCGCCGCCAAACTGCAGGCACTGCTGCGCGACTTTTCGTTCGCTCCCCTGTCGGGCCTGCCCGACCCAAAGGCAACGGCCTCTCTGTAGGGGACACGCCAGATAGCCACCGTCTCTTGAGATTCACTACCGGACACTTTTCGGAATTTGACTGGACTTGTGGCCTAGTGAAATTATAGCGAGCGTCCTGAGCCTATCGAAGGACGCTC
>CAZWPV010000078.1:0-9013 GCA_964635485.1 uncultured Anaerolineales bacterium | reverse complement strand
CAGCACGATGCCACATCCGGCCTCCATCGCCGCAAGCAAAGCAGGGGCCGTCTTGGGCGAGGCGGTCATGTCGGCCAGGATCACCCCGGGCCGCAGCGCCTGGCTGACCGCGTCCGGCGGGCGAATACCATCCACTGCTTCCAACAGGCCGCCGCCTGTGACGGCGTCGAGGGCGGCGTACAGCGTTTCTTGGGACAGGCCATCGGGATCGAACAGCACCCCACTTATGTCGGCCAGGGCGATGGGTGCGATCTGCAGGCCGGTGCGGCGCGCGACATCCTCGCCGCGCTCGAGAACCTGCCGCAGCAGCGTCCCGCCGATGTTGCCAACGCCCAGAAAGATGACGGGCACTTTTTGTGTTGTTGCCATAAGTCCTCCTCGTCTGCTATGTATAAAAAAATCCCTGCGCTCCTGGGGCGCAGGGGTCTTTCCTACGTGGTTCCACCCAAGTTCTAAGCAACAGGCTTTGCCTGTTGCCGCACTTTTGCGGCGATAACGGGCCGTCCCGTGATCCCATACTCTCGTGCACGATAGTCATCGCGCGTTAGCGATTTGAGGGATCCGCTCCCGGGGGGTTTTCCCGTTCGTCTGGTCGAGGGGGCTTTCAGCCGGTGGCTCCCTCTCTCTATGACCTTTCCCGATCGGTACTCGTCCCGGTCAGTGCTTTCCTCCCAGCTTGCTGGGGTCGAATTGTTGGGCGAGATTATACCACCTCAGCCCGAATTTGGCAAGGCTGGGGGTGTGAGTATTCAAAGCAGTCTACTGACTGATCTTCTTCGGATAGTCAAAATCCACGCACGCCGGATCGGCATCGCCGATATCGGCCCAGGAAGCGACCTCGAACCTCAATTCGACGACGCCACACGTCGGGATGTTGTCGATGTCGCAGCCGAGGTCGTTGGCCAGATCCGTCAGGCCGGGGTTGTGACCGAAGAGCATCACGTGTTCCAGGGCGTCGTCGAGTTCCTGGATGATTTCGAGCAGCTCGAACGCACTGGCGTTGTACAGGCGTTCGTCTGCGCGAACATCCTCTTCGGGGTAGCCGATCTCTCGTGCGATAGCTTCGGCCGTCACCAGCGCGCGGGTTGCAGGACTGGAGACGACCAGGTCCGGCTCAATCTCTCGTCTGGCCAGCCTCTCGCCCATCATAGGCGCATCGCGCTGGCCACGTTTGTTCAAAGGGCGCAGGCGGTCGGGTAGGGGCTTTTTCCAACTTGACTTGGCGTGTCGGCCGAGGATCAGAGTCTTCACTCTTCTTCTATCTCTTCTTCGTCTCCTATACCTGGCAGGAAATAATCCAGGTTGCGCCCCTGGATGAACATCTGGGCAAAAGCCTCGGGTAGCTTGTGCTCTTGGATCGCGGCTACCGTTCGCTCTACGTCGTATTCCACGCGGTGGTGTTGTACTGTGAATTCGTTTCCCTGGAAGCATAGGACGGCGTAACAGGCGCGCGGGTCGCCGTCGTCGGGGCGCCCGACGCTGCCGGTGTTGATGAACCACACGTCGTCCACCTGCCGGACAAAGGGCTGGTGCGAGTGGCCGACGATGATGATGTCAGCCTTGACCATCTTTGCCAGCTCGCGCAACCTTTCCTCTGGGGTATCGGGATAGAGATGCTCCTCGTCCGATGCTGGACTGCCGTGCGTCAGCAGGATGCGGTGGCCGCGCACTTTCATGCGCATCTCTTTGGATAGAAAACGCAGGTACTTGCGGTTTTTCTTGGAGAGGTTCTCATAGGCCCACTCGAAGGCGAGGTACTTGTCCGGATGTTTGCTCTTGCGCCACTTGTTCCTCTTTTTCTTGAACTTGAGCGCTTTGCTATCATAGTTGCCCAGGATGCTCAAGATGCGGTCGTCCTTGCGGAGCATTTGCACCACTTCGTCAGGAAAGGGGCCGTATCCCACAAAATCCCCGACGTTCCAGATTTTTTTGATTCCCAGGCGTTCGATGTGAGTCAGCACCGCCTCCAGTGCTGGCAGGTTGGCGTGGATGTCCCCAATCAATGCCACTTTCATCGTCTAGCTCCTACTTTCCTTGGGGAGTAAGAAACCGGGTTTTTGGATCTCAAAACACAGAGCGCGTGGGGCGGAGGAGCCTTTGAGCGCAACAGATTTCTCGTGTAAACAAGGAAAAACCCGGTTTCTAATTGCGCGCAATCAGTCCTCCTCATTCCATAACCCGCGGTGCTCAATCATCCACAGTTGCGAGTTCAGTTCCGGCTCACCTTCTTGTGGTTGCACGCGCTCGTAGCTGCCATCGGGCAGCATGCAACGGGCTTGGATATTGTCCTTCAAGTGGACAAAGAGAATGTGGTCGCGTATCGACTCTTTCAGTTGCGGATCTTCGATCGGGAACAACTGCTCCATCCGCCGGTCGAGATTGCGCGGCATCAGGTCGGCGCTGCCCAGTAGAATCTCCTCGTCACCACCGTTACGAAAGTAGTAGATGCGCGGGTGTTCCAAGAAACGTCCCACGATAGAGGTGACGGTGATGTTCTCGCTCACCCCCTCTATGCCGGGACGCAGGCAGCAGATGCTGCGTACCTGCAGGTCCACCTTCACACCCGCTTGCGAGGCCCGGTAGAGTGCCTGGATGCACTCTTTATCTGATAGGGCGTTCAGCTTGAAGGCCAGATAGCCATCGCCGTGCTTTTGATGTTGTTCGATCTCGCGATCGATGCGCGCCACGATCTGCTCGCGCATTCTTTTCGGCGCGACCAAGAGTTTGCGGTACTTTTGCTTGAGTGAGTAGCCGGTGAGAGCGTTGAACAGATCGGAGACGTCAGCGCCGATGTCCGGATCGATGGTGAAAAAGCCAATGTCGGTGTAAAGGCGGGCAGTGTCGTCATTATAGTTGCCGGTGCTCATGTGAACGTAGCGGGTGATGCCGTCGCCCTCCCGGCGGACGACCATGAGCAACTTGGCGTGCGTCTTGAGTCCCACCAGGCCGTAGGCCACGTGCACCCCTGCGCGTTCCAAAGCCCTTGCCCATCCGATGTTGCTTTCCTCGTCGAATCGAGCCTTCAGCTCAACCAGCACGGCCACTTGCTTTCCACGTTCGCGTGCCCGCATCAACGCGGCCACGACCGGCGAGTTGGGGCCGACGCGGTACAGCGTCTGCTTGATGGCCAGCACGTCGGGATCGCGCGCCGCCTGCCGGAGAAAGTCCACCACCGGCGTGAAGCTATCGTATGGGTGGTAGAGCAGGATGTCCTGTTGTCTGATGGCGAAGAAGAGGTTTTCCCCTGGAGATAGGGGTGGTGGAATGGCGGGCGAGAAGGGCGTGTCCGTTAGCTCCGGGCGGTTGATCTTGGTCAGTTCCATGAGATCTGCCATGCCAAGCGGCGCACTTTTCGTAAAGACCTGGTAAAGGGCCAAACCCAGGTTGGAGACAAGGATGTCGCGAATCCGGTCTGGCATGCTGGGCTCTACTTCCAGCCGCACCACGGAGCCGAATTGGCGTAGCCGGACGCTCTCCTCGATCGCCAGCAGCAGGTCGGATGCCTCGTCCTCCTCGATCTCGGGATCGGCGTCGCGGGTGATGCGGAAGGGGTACGCTGCCACGACCTCCAGGCCGGGGAAGAGCAAACCTAGGTTGGCGGCGATGACCTCTTCCAGCCAGACAAAGTTGGGGGATGCTTCTTCAAGCAACCCCAGGCTCTCGTAATCGTCTGCCTGCTCCTCACTGGGGATACGCAGTAGGCGTGGGAACACACGCGGCACCTTCAGGCGGGCGAACCGCTCGCCGTGCTGGGGATCATCGATCACCACCGCCAGATTGATGCTCAGGTTGGAGATGTGGGGGAATGGGTGACCGGGGTCAAAGGCCAGTGGGGTGAGGGCGGGGAAAATCTCGCGCTCAAAGTACTGGCGCAACAGTTTGCGCTGTTTACGTTTTAGCTCATCGTAGTTGAGTACCTCGATTCCGGCCTCTTTGAGCTTGGGGCACAGGTCTTTGTGCCAACACCGCGAGTGCAGATCGAGTAGAGGCAGCAACTGCTCGCGGCTAGCGGCCAGTTGTTCGGCCGGCGTCATGCCATCGGGTGGGGGCTCCAATACTTTGGCTGCCAACTGACGGCGCAAGCCAGAGACACGAATCATAAAGAACTCGTCCATGTTGCTGGCAAAGATGGAAGCGAACTTGACCCGTTCCAGGAGCGGATGGTTCTCGTCCATCGCTTCTTCGAGCACGCGCTTGTCGAATTGCAGTCGACTCAGCTCGCGGTTGATGTATAGCTTGGAGTCATCCAGGTCAACGGTCTTGGCTTTAGCTGTCACTTTTTACCCTTTTTCTTTCTTCAGGGCTCTGCTGCCAATGCTGCGCCTACGATGCCGGCTTCGTTGAGCATCTCGGCGGGTACGACCTTGGTCTGGACCGTAAAGTGGGGGAAGAATTTCTCGTGCTTCTTACTGGCACCGCCCCCGATGATGATCAAGTCGGGCCAGATCAATTGCTCCATCGTCCTCAGGTATTTGTCCACCTGCTTCCCCCATTTTTCCCAGGATAGCTTTTGCTGCTTGTGCACGGCGTCCGTGGCCCACTCCTCGGCGTCTTTGCCCTCGATCTCGATGTGGCCAAGCTCCGTGTTGGGCAGGAGATGGCCGGATACAAAGATGGCGGTGCCAATGCCGGTGCCCAGGGTGATCAGCAGCACGACGCCGTCTTGGTCGCGTCCTGCTCCGAAGCGCATCTCTGCCAGGGCCGCTGCATCGGCGTCGTTGACCATGGTGATCGGGCATTGGGTCACTTCGCTCAGCAGCTCCTCGGCGTCGGTGCCGATCCACTTCTTGGAGACGTTCGCGGCGGTATAGACGACGCCGTGCTTGACCACCGCCGGGAACCCGCACCCAACGGGACCGTGCCAATCAAAGTGGCGCACGATCTCGGCCACTACGGACGCTACCTTCTTTGGTTTGGACGGCCGGGGGGTCAGAAGGCGGTAGCGTTCGGTCACCAGTTCGCCGGTCTCGGTTTCTACCAGCGCACCCTTGATGCCCGTCCCGCCGATATCGATTCCCAAGACTTGCATAGCTTCTCCAACTTGCTACAGTGGCGATAGCGCCGCCGCTACCAATTGGCCAAAGTCCGTGCTCTGGATCTGTGCCCAGGCTTGGGGGAAGGCATCTACCAACTGCTGGAGCTCGGTCTGCCGGGCGGCCAGGTAGGCGGCCACGCCCGGCGCGACGATGGGCTCTACTGGCGGTGGGACGACCTCCTTGGTCTGGGCGTGGCCCCAGGTGCCCCAGGTCAAAAAGTCACGCAGCAGATTGCTGGCCACCACCGCGTCCTGAAGATCGCCCAGGTGATTTTGCAGACCCTTGATCCTTTTGATCGCGTCCTTGGCCTCGGGACCGAGGACCTCTTGGAAGTATTCTAGTGTATACCGCAGTCCCTTGGCCGCTATACGAAGCCGATGCAACCGCTCCAGTGGGACGTCCGGCCCGGTCACCCACTCGTCGTAGGCCCACACGGTCGCCAGCCGCTGGTAGACGAGCACCGGCACAACGTGACGCAACCGGTTTGGCATTGGTTCGCCTTTGTCGGAGAACGGCGGCAGCGCTCCCGCGCCGGGCGTCTGGAGGAACTCACCGAATCGTTCCTTGAACTGGACGTGACGCTTGCTGTCCAGATAGGTGTTCATATTTTCCCTGGCCCGTTCTCGTTCAGTCTTCCAAACGGCGCGCAGTGGCTCCAGATCGTTCTGTCGCTCCGGCGGCAGCGTCTCCAGGTAACGCTGGGTCTTTTGCCAAAACACGTCCAGGTCGCGCACGGCACCCAGCGCGCGTCCGGTGCGCCGCAACCCCTTGAGGAATGCTTGCATCTTGCCCATATCGAGATAGTTATCAAATACCCGGAAAGCGGCTCGCATCCGCCGGGTGGCCACGCGCATGTCGTGCAATTCCTCGATGTCCTCGCCCAGGCGGGTGCCCGGTTCGTGGTGCAGCATGCGCAAGAAGTGAAAGTAGAACGTCTTGCGGGCGGCCTCGGCCATCGTATCGTCTGCACCTAAGCCGGGCTCTTTTGGCAGCTTGGGGACTTGATGTTTGGGAGCCGCCTTCGACTGGGGTGGGGGATGTGGCGACACGATCTCGTCCAAAATGCGGGCGGGAAAGACGTCCAGGCGCTTTTCCCGGAAGGCAGCCAGCCAGTATCGCACGCGCCGTTCAGATAGACCGGCCTGTTCACCTGCCTCAATCTGTGTCTTTTCCTCGTCCAGGGCCAGGAGGGCGCACGCGCGCCGGCCGTACATGTCATCACGTGCTGCGATTTGTAAACACGTCTCCCATTCTTGCGGCGTCAGCAGGGAGGGCTCAGGGGGCATCTCGCCCAGCGATTCGAGCGCCCGCTCGAACTTGGAGCAGGGCTCGGGCTTCAGGCCCCATTCGTCTTGAAGATGAGTTGCAATTTCCGCCAGGTGGCTTTCTGTACCCCGTGGCGTCAGTTCTACTTCCAGCTCGAAATGGACCTGCTCTTCGTTCTTGACGGTCAGATGCACCTCGTCCAGGCTCATTTCGGCGACCAGCCGCCTGTTGTGGCGCATCGGGCGAACGGTGCGCGTCTGTTGCAGCTCGAGGAGCGGAATCAAACGGGCTTTGCCGATCAGTTGAAGCACCCGGTCGCGCACCGGGCTGGCAGGCCACTTGGCCGGCGGTTGGGCCTCTGGCAGCAGGATCTCTAGCTCCTCCCGCCGATGGATGGCCCCTTTGGCGCCGCCCAGGCCTTTGAGGGTGATCAGCACGCCGTCGGCCTGCACGCGCTGGCGGCATGCGTAGCCCGCGGCCAGGATCGCGCGGTCTGCCGTGTCTAGGTAGGTGTCGTGAACCTGCTTAGTCTGTCCTGTCGCGAGGGTAAAGCCGGTCAGTCTCTTGACTGTCTTTAGGCGTCGGAGGGTTTCCGCATCAGGTGCCGCAAACTTGGCTTCAATTTCCACGATGCACCTCGTATGGGGTGTTGGGGGAGCTAGGCTATGGGATTTGGGTTAGAAGCAGTTCCTGCCAATATTATACCCCGTCTTACGGGGAGTTGCAATACAAGAGCAGAGAGTGGAGGGTCAGTCCGTGGCATGCGCCTTTTTCGCTCTTGCCATTTCGATCACGCCGTCTTCTGCGACGGGGTAGAGGCGGTTGCAGCTTGAGCAGTGGAATCCCTCAGTCGCGCGTTCTACTCGCCCACCGCAGGCAGGGCAGCGCAGAATCTCTGGCAGGGGGCGGATACCGCCGCCGCGCGGCGTGCCGGTCTTGATCGCCCATGCCAGGTCATAGTCCATCTGCCACGAGCGCACCTTGATGTCTTCGAGGGGGAACTCGGCCAGCACCTGCGCGAACTCGTCGCGGGGAAACGTCCGCCCGAGGAGTAGCTTGGCATCGCGCCCGATGCGATTGGTCGTCAGCAGCACGCCGCCGGGGCGCAGGACGCGCACCAACTCTGCCAGCACCTCGCGTGGATCGGGGGTGAACTCTAGTGTCTCCAGGCAGGTCACGGCGTCGAAGGTGTCGGCGTCGAAGGGCAGGTCGCGGGCGTCTTGCCAGATGAGCGTCAGCCGGTCGGCGAACTGGACGGTCTTCTCGACGGCCTCGGCCAGCATGCGCCGCGAGAGATCGAGGCCGATGACGCGCCCGTCGAAGGGGGGCTGACGCAGGAGCGCGCGGGGCAGCCGGCCGGTGCCCGTCGCCACGTCTAGCACCAGGGGGGCGGGAATCAGCTCTAGCGCGCGGGCCAGGGGCAATCCGAGGAACCACTGCTCGTCGCCGGTGTCATATTGCTTGATGCGCTCGTAGGCCCTGGCCGACCAGTCGTACAGCAGCGTCACGACGCCTGGCCCCAGGTGGGTGCCTTCGGCGATGACCAGTTGCCAGTAGGCCAGTAGCCCAAGGGCGACGAGGACGACGATGCCAAGCCCAAGTGCAACCCAGGTCATAACGCCCACGCTGCGATCAGCATGGCTGCCATCAGCCAGGGGCGGGTGTGACGCACGTACCAGCCGGCGGGTTGGCCGCGTCCGATCCAGGGAAGCAGCGCCAGCTTTGGGATCGACAGCAGCACGAGGCCGCAGGCGGCCAGCGGTTGGCCCAACGCGACGAGGAGCGCCGCGGCCAAAAGTTGCCCGCCTGCTGCCAGGAAGCGTCCTCGCGGCGATTCGACACGCCAGGCACCCCCCCAGGCCAGGGCGAGGATCAATGCCAGCACGCCGGAGCTTGGCGTGGGCGGCCCGAAGACGGCGTGGCCAGCCAGCCAGGGGAACGCGACGCCGACGAGTGCATTCCACTCCGGCGCGGTCGTGCCGCGGCCCCTTGATCCGATGGTGCCTGCTTGCATGGCTGCCACGGCCGCTATGCTCAGCAGCAGCATCTCTTGGCCCAGCAGCGTCCCCAGCAGCACCATTATCGGTAGCGTAATGATGATGGCCGAGATTGCAGGGCCGCAGTCGAGCCAGAACAGGTGTCGCCACCAGGCGCGAAATAGCCCGACCCAACTCAGTATTCGATCTCCGGGGGAGTCGGGAAGTGTGTATGGGGGCTTGGGCGTTCGCTCTCCGAACTCCCACGTGCGCCACTGGCGCAGTGGCGCGGCCCAGTTCGTACTTCCCAACGCGGCCCAAAGTGTGCCCCAGCATCCATCCACCAGCAGGATTAGCAGGGCCATTCGGAGCCAGTCCGTGCCCTGCCAGCCAAAGCCGCCCGAGGCGATGACGCCGCATAGCATGGCCCATGCCGGACCCAGCCAGGTGGCAGGGTCGGCCAGTCGGGCCTGAAGGCGGATCAAGCCTCCAGGGGTTGGTCGGAAGTGTACCGAGTGAGGATTCCTCTCCATAGCCGTGACGATTATACCACAAGTTTCGATCATTGGCAGATTGTTACTGTTCACAGACATACGCCTGATGAGGCGCTTGGACAAGGCGGAGGAGAAATTTTTGGGGGTGTGGTGGGGGGGGGGGCCCCCCCCCCCCCCCCCCCACCCCCGGGGGGCAGCGGGGGGGGGGGGGACAGCAGAATGTGAAGAATAACCGGAAAAT
>CAZWPV010000077.1:0-9115 GCA_964635485.1 uncultured Anaerolineales bacterium | reverse complement strand
AATCGCAGAAAACGCCGAGGCCCAGAACAGAAGCGTGACCCCGGCGGCAGTCAGTGTGCGGGCGTCCGCCCGTCCCTGCGTGGTCAACTCCCTCTCGCTCAGAGCAATGCCTCCAACTTTTGGCGCAACACGTGCGCCGGTTGAGCGCCGAGCACACGGTCTACCTCCTGCCCGTTGCGGAAATAGATCAGCGTGGGGATGGACTGCACGCCGTACCGCTGCGCCGTGGCGGGATTGGCGTCCACGTCCAGCTTGGCCATCAGCGCCCGCCCGGCGAACGCTTGCGCCAACTGCTCGACGGCCGGCGCGACCATGCGGCACGGCCCGCACCAGGCCGCCCAAAAATCGACCAGCACCGGCACGCTCGCCCCCAGCACCACGCGCTCGAAATCGGCATCGGTGACGACAAGTGGATAGTCGCCTACCGGGGCAGTCTGCTCTTTCTTGGCCTGTTTGGACGCCGGTTTCGGCCCGCGCTCCAGCAGATACTCCATCCACGGGCGCAGCATCTCTGCGGTGGGCAGGCCCTTGGCGCGCGCAACCAGCTTACCCTGCCGAAGGAAGAGGAACTGCGGCAGTGTGCTTACTTCGTAGCGCGCTCGCGCCTGGGGCGCGTCGACCACGTCCAGCTTGACCACCAACGCCTCGCCCGCGTACTCCTGGGCGACCTGCTCCAACACGTCGTTGAGCCGCTGGCGCGGAACCTTCCCTTTGGCCCAAAAGACCGTCACGACCGGCAGGGAAGACTGTAACACGACCCTCTCGAAACTCGCATCGTCGGCATTGATTGGCGCATCGTACCGTACCATCATTGCCCCCTTACCCCTGCATCCACCCCCGGCTGCGCTCGACGGCGCGCTTCCATCCCGCATACGCTTCCTCACGCCGCGCCGCGTCCCATCGCGGCTCAAAGACGCGATCCACGCCCCAGTTGGCCCGCAGCTCGTCCAGCCCGGCCCACAACCCGGTCGCCAGGCCCGCCGCGTAGGCCGCGCCCAGCGCCGTCGTCTCGTGCACCTTCGGGCGCACCACCTCCACGCCCAGCACGTCGGCCTGCAACTGCATCAAAAAGTCGTTGACCGTCGCGCCGCCATCCACCTTGAGCGCGGTCAGTTCGACGCCCGCGTCGGCGCGCATGGCCTCCAGCACGTCCCGCGTCTGGTAGCAGATGGCCTCCAGCGTGGCGCGGACGAGGTGGGCGCGGGTCACGTAGCGTGTCAGGCCGACGATGACGCCGCGGGCGTCCATGTCCCAGTAGGGCGCAAAGAGCCCGGAAAAGGCCGGGACGAAATAGACGCCGCCGGCATCCTCCACACTGCGGGCGACCGGCTCCGTCTCTGCCGCGCTCTGGATCAGCCCCAGGTTATCGCGCAGCCACTGCACCGCCGCGCCGGTGACGGCGATGGAACCCTCCAGGGCATACGTCGTCCCTTCCGGCAGACCGTAGGCCACGGTGGTCAGCAGGCCGCTCTGCGAGGGAACCGGCTCGGAGCCAGTGTTGAGCAGCATGAAACAGCCGGTGCCGTAGGTGTTCTTCGCCTCGCCCACGTCGTAGCAGGTTTGACCGAAAAGGGCCGCCTGCTGGTCGCCGAGATCACCGCAGACCGGCACCTCCCCGCCCAAGGGACCGTCGGCATGCGCCGGGCCGTAAAAGGCCGGATCGGACGAGGGACGAATCTGGGGCAGCATGCGGCGCGGGATAGTGAGAATCTCCAACAGCTCGTCGTCCCAATCGAGCGTGCGCAGGTCCATCAGCATCGTGCGGCTGGCGTTGGTCACGTCGGTGACGTGCTTGCCCTGAGCCTGTCGAAGGGGGCCGCCGGTCAGGTTCCAGATCAGCCAGGTGTCGACGGTGCCAAAGAGTGCCTCGCCCGCCTTCGCTTTCTCCCGCAATCCCGGGACGTGATCGAGCAGCCATTTGAGCTTGGGGCCGGAAAAGTAGGTGGCGACGGGCAGGCCCGTCTTCCGGCGGAAGGTCGGCTCCAAGCCATCGGCGATGAGCTGCTGGCAGAGCTCACGCGTGCGCGTATCCTGCCACACGACCGCGTTGCACAGCGGCTCGCCGGTGGTCGGGTCCCACACGACCGTCGTCTCCCGCTGGTTGGTGATGCCCACGCCGGCGATCTCGGTGGGAGAGATGCCTCCCTTCTCCAAGGCACCCGCTATCACACGCTGCGTCTTTGTCCATATCTCGCCCGCGTCGTGCTCCACCCAGCCGGGCTGCGGAGTGATCTGTGCGTGCTCCTTGTACATCGAGACGACCACCTCGCCCTGCCGGTCAAAGACCATGAAGCGGGTGCCGGTGGTGCCCTGGTCGATTGCGGCTGCGTATCTTGCCATAATCACCTCCCACAGGGGACTCCTGGCTTCAGCCGTGGGCAGCCAAAGGTTGCACGGAATGTGGGCGGTGCGAAAGCACCGCTCCCCTGCCTTGCGTCGTTCCGGACCAGCTTGACACTATCGAACATATGTGCTACAATGCCCTCGTACTTTAACAAGTGAGCGTATCAGGTTCTGGACGCCAAACCTCGTTCAGGTAAAACGCTCAAGGTCTTTCAAGCATACTTCTCAAAGGGCCAGGGCTCGGACTGAGTCTCCGCGTAAAGGGTTCCCACGAGGTGCGCGCCCTTCGCAATACCTCGTGACACCAGGGGTACTCCCCGGTCGCGGGAAGCTTCCCGATTCATCGGGAAGAGGAAGTCACACTGCTAACCTCTCTATCTACCGTCGGGCGCTCCCACGCCGGCCTCCGCCGCCCGCCAAACTGGAGAGTTGACCTCGAAAGGACCTGAGATGTGCGCCGTCTCGCCGACCGCGGGCGGCGAGAACGGCACGTAGGTCTGCGTCCCCCAATCCCACTGCAGCCACACGAGGGACGGATCGTCCAAAGGCACGGCGAACCGGATGCGCGCCTCCGCCGGCCGCCCGTCGCCGGTCAGGGAGATCACCTCGGCGCGCATACCATCCAGATCGACCGACTGGCCCAGCGCGAGTGAAAACCCATCGCCACGAAAGAAATCGTCGCCGCGCTGGTAGCCATACGCAGAGTGGAGCAGGGGGAGCACGGTTTGATTCTCCGCTGCCCCCATCCCGGTCGGTGCGAGGTAGCCGCGCTCCGGGCGGATGACCAAAGTATACGCATCGACACGGGTTACGTCAACCGCAAAGCTGCCCGGCGATAACATCCGAATCCGGGCAGGCGCGGGTTGCTCGCGAACCTCCCGCAGGCTCGGCACGTAGATCAACTGGCCCGGGCTTGGCACGTTGACGATGACGACCTGTTGATCCTCGACACCCGGAAGCGGGCCGAGGTCTGTCACGGTGCTGACGAAAGGCTCCATAAAAGTCTGCACGCAGGGCAGCAGGGCGGGAAACACGACGGCGTGAAGCCCCACCAGAAAGACGGTCAAAGCAGTGGCCGGGACGCGCCACGCGCCGTGAGCGGGCAGCCACGCGGACCGTTCCAGCAGCCCGCCAATGAACTGCGCCATCAGGCCCATCGCCCCCACGCTGACAAAGACCAGCAGCCGCCCGGTGGGCATGCTGATCGCGCAGGCAGGGATCACGGCGAGCAGCATACCCAGCCCCCAGAAGCGCGCCGCCCGATTTTTGCGCAACAAGGGAAACAGCATCGCGCCGACAAAGGCCATGAACAGCACGGCGGCCAGCCAGAACACGCGGCCCGCCCAGACGGACAATATGGCGTAGATACCCGGATCGGGCAGGCTCCACAGGCTCATGAGCAGCACCGGCCCGCGCTCCAGGACAGCGGCGGCAAAGCGCAGCGAGTCGCGCAGCGGGTCGAGGTAAAATCCAGAACCCCACGCGCCATAGCCCATGACCTGGTACGCCGCCCGCCAGGCCACGACGACGATGCCATAGGGGACGAGGGATCCCAGCCGCCTGTACCACCTTCCGCGCTCCAGGCACAGGGCGTAGGCGCCCAGGTAAGCCGTCGTCGCCAGACCCGCCTCCGCCGAAAGCAGCGCCAGCGCCAGTCCGAGGAGAGCGAACGCACCTCCGGCCCGCCAGCCACCACGGCGCCAGCGATCGTGAAACACGAGGGTGAGCAGGCCGAAAAAGAGCGCCAGCACGGCGTTGCGGGCGGCCAGCGAGACCACGCAATTGAGGTGAGTGGCACACACCGCAAAGAGAAAAGCGGCCAGCCCACCCACCAGGGTACGATCCATCACCCGCCGGTAGAGCAGCGCCGCCAGCGCGCACGCGCCGCCATACCACAGGGCGCTGTGCGCGTGCATCAACACGGCCGAGTTGGACCACAGTTGATAATCCAGCCATAGCGTCAGCGCCGCCAGCGGCCTGAAGAACGAGACGCGCACCGCGTCCAAAGCCCACCACGGGATCGTATCCAGCTCCACGAGCTGGGCGCTCCCGTTCGGGTCGAGGAACACGTACAGCCCGGTGAGCGCTTCGGGCAGCGAGGCCGAAAGCAACTTGGCGCGGTGCATCACGTCGTCCTCGACCCCCCAACCCGCCCACAGCGTGGGTGCGGCAAACGCGATGCCCAGAGCCAGCACGATCAACGGCCAATAGCGGGCGGTCAACACAGCGCGCAAAACGTGCCAGGCGCGCAAGAGATTGAGCTTTGCCAATCTCCTCCAGCGCACTCGGGGGAATGCGCCCCAGCGCGGCGCGCCAAACCGCCCCACGAGTTCTGTAACGGCACGCACGAACCGATCGTTCAGGCGCTCAAGGGTGGCCACCCGCGCGTCCATGTAAAATGCAAAAGCCTCAAGCCGCTTGCGCTTCTTTGTATACTTGGCGTCGCCCATTGTCCCGCCCGTAGCTCGTCCTTTCTCGCTCAGTTTGAGTGCAGCAACTTGCTCAGCGCATTGGCCCCGAATATACCGTCTTTGGCCAAACTTGGCAAGCCGGTGCGTTGCACGAAGCACGCCACTACGCCAGCCACTGTGATCAAACCGGGAAACCCATCGCCCCTTCCTGGCTCAACAACCACTCCCGCACCAGGGCCAGCACCGCGTCGGCGGCCCACTGCCGCGCGCGGGCGCGGTCGCCGTGAAGGCGCAGCCGGCGGCAGGTCTCTTGCCCACGCACGTTCACCGCCACGTCGATCAAGCCGTAAGGGCTATCTGGGGAGCTGTCGTCAGGGACGACGACCGGCCCCACCCCCACGCCGACATCGGCGCAGGTGGCCTCCCGAGCAGCCAGCGTCCGCGCCAGAGCCTCTGGGTCTCCCGTGCCGCCCTCCAGCACATTGCTTTCCCGGAACCACCGTTCGCAACTATCCACCTCGGTCAAGTGAGCGGCCACTAGCCCGCCAGTGCCCACCTCCGCCACGGCGATGGTCATCCCGCGCTCCGCCAACAGGTCGGCCACCACCTGCGGCAGATCTCGCCCGTCGTCGCTGATTACGTGCTCTCCCAGCTCGTCCCGAAGCGCCGCGACGTCGGCGGCGCTCAGCGCCTCTGCCTCTTCCAGAGTAACGGACCGCGCGACTATCTCGACGGTGATAGTGCCCATACTGGGAAGAAGCCCCAGAAGCGGGTTGCGGTCGCGCACCAGCATCGGCCGGATGCGTTCGTTGATCTCCGATTCCGGCAGGCCATAGACCTTGACGAACGCCCGCCGGACGTGGGTGTCGGTCTCTACCAGCTCCCGCAGGCGCGGCAGGATGAAATCCTCCAGCATGCCCTGCATCTCGTAGGGCACACCGGGGACCACGAACACGTGCTTGCCATCCGTCGCCTGCAAGTAGAAGCCGGCGGCCGTGCCGCGGCTGTTGTGGATGATCTGGCTGCCAGCAGGCACCTGCGCCTGGATGCGGTTGCTCTCCGGCATCTGGCGGCCCCGGTGGGCGAACCGCTCCCGAATGTGGGCCAGCGCGCCAGCGTCCTCCACCAAAGGCAGACCAAAGTGAGCGGCCACCGCCTGGCGGGTCAGGTCATCCTCCGTAGGGCCCAGCCCACCGGAGAGGACGACGGCGGCAGGTTCGCCCTCCGCACTGGTCATGTGCATCGCAACGTGCAAGGCGGTGTGGATCGCATTCAAATCATCGCCCACCGACATGTGCAGGACAACGTCTGCGGGCAAGGCGGCCAAACGGCGCGAGATGAACTGGGCATTCGTGTCCAACTGGTAGCCACAGATTAGTTCGTCACCGATGGTAAGAACGGCTGCTTTCATTGCACTCTATCCTCCTCTTTTCAGAATCAAACACATCAGGCAACTATACTTGAACCTACCCAAACTGGCAAGTGGATATAGGGTGATTGCGTTTGGCCCACGCAAGATGTGATCTGCTCCGTAGGACGGGAGAACGTGGGGGTTGTTTGTATTTTCACAGGAGACAGGTATAATTCAGCCATATCAGCTCAGCAATCCCCCCACGGCGAGTGTGCGACGAGATTACGCTCCGGCCTCCACAGCCCTGACGTGCCCCATTAACATCCTATGGAGGCCGGCGGTTAGAGGAGACTTTCAAAGGAGACCTTCAAATGAGATTGCCCCATTCACTTCCAAGCGTCAAGTATCACGTCCTATTGCGCGTCGGAATAGCCCTGACGATCATAGGCGGGCTATTGGTCCTGTTGGCCCCGAACCCGCCTGCCGCCGCCAGCGACCATGCCCGTCTCGACAGGGTCGAAATCTGCGGTGGGGAGTGCGTCGAGGAGGAGATCACCTTCGAGATGGGCGATCTACACATCAACAAGGTAGATGTCGTTTTCCTGATAGACGCCAGCGGAAGCATGGAGGAAGTGATTGAAACAGTACAGGATCAATCCCTGGAGATCATGGACTCGGTGCGCTCTCTGGTGACCGACTCTGCTTTCGGCGTCGCGTCGTTCGTGGACTATAAAGACTTTACCGATTCCAAGTATGGAGCAATATACGGTTCTGAAGATGACTACGCCTATCGTCTGGATCAGGACGTCACCGAGGACACGGCAGTCATCCAGTCGGCGCTGAACCGCATCGAACTGGAGTTCGGCAACGACACGCCCGAGAGCTACAGCCGCGCGCTGTGGGAGATGCTGTTTCTGAACTGGAGGAAGGATGCCAAGCGCATCGTCATCCTCTTCGGCGATGCCTATCCCCACGACCGCACCTTTTTCGACCAAGACTATGGCGTCGACCCCGGCCGTGACGAGACCGAAGGCACCGAGGATGACCTCGTTTTCGTGGACGTCGTACAGGACCTCGTCGATGAGAAGATAGCGGTCATCGGCGTCAACAGCGGCTCGTCGGAAAACACGGTCAAGTTCTTCAGGTACGTCACCGACGAGACCGGAGGCCTCTACTTTCCACTCCGCGATGCCGACGATATCCCCGAGGCCGTAGCCCGATCGGTCGAGGAGGAGGTCAGCGTCATAGACTTGCTGACGGTGCACGTCACCGAGGGGTATGAGGATTGGGCCGCTTACACGCCCGAGAGCTACACCAAAGTTGGTTCCTTCGAGACCGTGAAATTCACCGTCAGAATTTGCCCCTTGGATGGAGGCGCCGACGACGGTGAGTACGACATCGAGCTGATCCTGAATGGAGACGGAGCCGTGTTGGAGACCATTACCGTCTCGATCGACTACGAGCGGCGGTGCACCAGCGGTCCTGAGGTCTTTATCGAAGACAACGACAACGACGACGGCACCATCTGCTCGGAGGGGCCTTTCTGGATTAGCAACGACGTCGTCAACCGCCTGGCGGACGATTTCCGCAGCGATGGCGAGGGCTTTTCCCCGCACCAAAACCCCGTGCGCGGCCAATCCAACTACCTCTACGCCCGCGTGCACAACATTGGCGACGAGGATGCCCGCGATGTGAAGGTCACTCTCTACTGGGCTAACGCGGGGATTGGTCTCCGTTGGCCCGACGACTGGAAAAAGATCGATTCGGTGCGATTGGACATCCCTGAAGGCGAGTCGGTCTGGACAGAGGGAATGGCGTGGGACCCGCCTGGCACGGCAGGTGACGAGCACCTCTGCATCCTGGCCATTATCGAGTCGGATGACGATCCGGTCACGCGCGAAGGCGACGTGCCGTGCGATAACAACCTGGCTCAACGTAACCTGCACGTCCTTGATCTCGGCCCGGGCGAGGAGGAAACCACCGACCAGGTATCTTTTGACGTCATCGCCCCGCCAGAGGACATGATGGGCATCATCGACGTCGTGGTCATCATCCCAGACGCGCCTCCCGGCACGCGCGTGTGGATCATCATGCCGGACGACCTGTTCGAGCGCTGGGAGGATGGGGGCGGAGAAGTCGAGGGCGGCAGCGTCGAGGGCGACCGCATCCTCGCCGATCTTGATGAGAGGGAGACCATCATCCGCAACGTGCCATTGGCACCCGGGGAGGACGCAGAGTTCGAGCTCGAGATCGAGGCCCCCATCGAAAAGGAAACGGCATCCTTCAGCGTGACCATCGTCGAGCGCGTCGACGGCCGGGATTGGGGCGGCAACACCTACTACTACGTCCCACCACCACCCCCCTCGTTCCCGGCGAGCCTGGAGGATCTCCAAAAGCTCATCGAAGACAATCTGATCATCATCGGAATCTCGTTGGGCTGCTGCGGACTCGCCGCCATCGGGGTGGCGGTGATAGCCATCGCGGCGATGGCCATGCGCAGGCGGTAGACCCGCCACCTGTTAGGAGAGAAAACAGCCCTACTGCAAGAGCAGTGGGGCTGTTCGTTATCGCGCGGTTGGAAACCTTGCCTACAGTTCTTCTATTATCTCGTGTACTACCCGCCGCGCCATCTCGACCGCGTAATTGCTGCCACGATCCCAAGGGTAAACCTGGCTCATGTTCGCCAGCCACAGGCCGGGGATGGGCGTCCTCAATTCGGGAATGCTCTGCGACTGGTTCAGCCCCGGCACCGGCTGGGCGTACTTTTCCGTGAACATCCAGCTCTCGCGTATCCAATCGGGGCTGAAATCGGGATTGATGGCAGCGAGGCCCGGCAGGTAGGTTTCGAGCAGCTTCTCCTTGCCATAATCGAAATAGGGATGGTCGGGCGAGAGGTAGTTGCCGCAGTAGACCAAGTGATCGCCGCCGTAATGCTCAGAGGAGATATAGTTGGTGTGCTCGATCAGCCCGATGAAGGGCAACCCCTCGCTGGCGGGGATGTTGGTCCAAT
>CAZWPV010000076.1:0-9198 GCA_964635485.1 uncultured Anaerolineales bacterium | reverse complement strand
CCTCCAGCGCTTCCTCCGGCCCCATCGAGAGGACGGTGACGGTGCCGCCGTGCTGATCGCGCAGCTTGAGCGCCTCCTCCACGGCATACTCATCCCAGGGGTTGATGATCAGGGGGGACGTGCCCCAAGAGACGTTGCCCGATTCGTCGACCGACATCTTGGCTTCGCTGTCGGGCGTATGTTTGGTGTATACGACGATGTGCACGATTCACCTCCTATGTCAAGCAGAGGCTCGCCCCCATCCCTGCCAGGGGGAGGGGGTGAACGGTTACTTTTGTTTTAGCATAGAAATTAGGTGAAGTCAAATGGGGAGCGGAGTGTTTGCGCGGACGTCCCTCGGCCCAGGCTACGAGTTTGCTGGCGTGGCGCTCCCGGTAACACGCCGTGCTACGCCAAATAACACGGCGTGTTGCATCAAGTGACTCGCCGGGTCACATCAAATGACCCGGCGGGTTATGTGCTACGCCTCGTTGTCTATTCGATCCTCCACGTATCATCCGAATAATCCAGGGCGGCGCGTAGGGCAAATTGCCAATTTGCCCCACATTCCAAGTTATTGAGAAGATACCTCCACTGGGCATTTGGAAGGCGCATTGCAGCGATGCCAGCATGGTTTTAGCACAGAATCGCGGCGAGGTCAAACGGGGGGAAAGTGAGGCGTGAGGCGTGATTCGTGAAAAGTCGCAAATCACGCGTCACGCATCACGTTTCGCTAGATCTTGTCCAGGGCCTGTTCCAGGTCCGCGATCAAGTCGTCCGCGTCCTCGATCCCCAGGGCGTAGCGCACCAGCTCGTCCTTGATGCCGATGGCCAGCCGCTCTGCTTTGTCCAGTGTGAAGTGAGACATCAGGGCTGGCTGCTCGACGATGCTCTCCACGCCGCCCAGGCTGGGACCGATGTAGGGGATGCGCAGGGCGTCGATGAAGGCGCTGGTCTTTGCCAGGTCGGCCTCCGGCTCGAAGCTGACTACGCCGCCGTAACCCGCCATCTGCCGGGCGGCCAGCGCGTGCTCGGGGTGACTGGGCAGGCCGGGATAGTAAACGCATCGAATCTTGGGATGGGATTCCAGGAAACGGGCGACCTTCAGCCCATTTTCGTTCTGCCGGGCGACCCGCACGGCCAGCGTCTTGAGGCCGCGCAGGATGAGATAGGCATTGTGCGCGTCGGGGACGCCGCCCAGCACGCTCTGCGCTTCGCGGAGCCTGGCGATGGTTTCTGCCGAACCGATGACCACGCCGCCCAGCAGGTCGTTGTGCCCGCCCAGGTACTTTGTGACGCTGTGGGTCACCAGGTCGACGCCGAACTCCAGGGGACGCAGGTTGCAGGGGGTGGCGAAGGTGCTATCGACGAGCACCTGCACCTCGTGGCGGTGGGCGACGGTCACCACTTGCTCCAGGTCCAAGATTCTCATGTAGGGGTTGGTGGGGGTCTCGGAAAAGATCAGGCGGGTATTGTCCCTGATGGCCGCCTCCAGCGCTGCATAGTCGCCCATCGGAACCATCGTGGCCTCGATGCCGTATCGCTTGAGGTAGGTGAGGCAGAACTCGCGCGTGCGGCGGTAACAGTCGTCGGTAAAGACGACGTGATCGCCGGCTGAGAGCAACGTCAGCATGGTCGAGGTGATGGCGCACATCCCGCTGGCGTACAGCAGGGCCTCCTCGCCGCCGTCCAGGGCGGCCAGCTTGCGCTCCACCGCGCGCTGGGTGGGATTGCTGTACCTGCCGTACTCGTCTCGCTCCAGCGGCTTTTTGTCCTCCTTGCGCTGCATGTGCTCGATCAGCGCGGCCGTGTCCTCGAACGCGTAGGTCGAGGTCTGGACGATGGGCATGGTCAGGGAGTTGTAGGGCTTGACCTTATCCTCGCCGGCGTGAACTGCTTGGGTGGAGAATTTGTTACTCACTGTGTCATCTCCTTTGCTTGCTTGAGGCTCATCGAGCCACAATTTGACATCGTCAAACTGGAATTTGACACTGTCAAACTGAAATTTGACACCGTCAAACCGAAATTTGACACCGTCAAACTGCAGGCTCGCACGAACCGGAGGTTCCTACGAACCGAAGGTTCGCGTCATCCGAGGCGGCAGGAGGGGAAACAAAACACCTCCTTCTGAAAGGAGGTGGGCGATTCTCGTCGTCATCCCTCTCATCTTCCAGAAGTTGCTTCTGCCGGAATTGGCACCATGACCTGACGCTTGTCTGGTTGCCGAGGCTTCACAGGGCCGGTCCCTCCGCCTCTCTGGATGAGAACCTGTTTGGCTATGTTTATTAGAGCGTATTTTCCACGATTTGGAGGATTTGTCAAATCGGTGTTCGCGTGCAAAATATGACGCCGGCAGTGGGCCGATGCTGGGTTCCCTCTCGATCCTCGAACGCGACGCGCAGCAAGCGCGGCTCGTCGAGAAAGTCGCCGATGGCCTGCTCCAGCCGTGAAAAGTCGCGCCGCAGCTCCCACGTGCGCTTGGGATCGCCAGCATCGTGCAGGACGACGAAGAGCCGGTTGGCGGCGTGGAAGCGGCCCTGCGTCGACTGGTTGGCGTACAGCCACTGGGCCAGCTCCTGCGGGTGAGCCTGGGCATAAGCAATATCGTGGCCAAAGCCCTTGGGCAGCGTCGTCAGCTTGAGGTCGAAGCCTTCATCGTTTAGGTAAAGGTCCACGGTGTGATGGAAGGGGTCGGGCTCGGGGCGAGTGTTGGGGTGGGCCAGGACGATGTCGAGCGCGACCTGGTGGGTGTGAAAGTTGTACCAGCGGCGGATGACGTAGCTGCCGAACTCGCGCAGCGGAAGGCTCGCCTCGGCGGCTACGCGCTTCGTTTCACGGCGGAGTGCGTTCAGGCTGGCGGTACTGTAGATAAAGCGGCTGGCGCGGTCCCATTCGTCGCCTTGCACGCGGCCCCAGGGGGGCATGCGCTTGACTTTGAGCAGTTCCCGGCGCACGTCGGTGAGGGCAGCGGGCTTTTGGAAGACGATGACATACTCGTGTTTGAAGATGTAATAGCCGCCGGCCAGCGCGCGGTAGCGCCACAGGTTGCTGTCGCGGCCCTTGCCTAACTCGTTGCCCTCGATGTTCTTGACCACGATGCCCTTGGTGCGGAATCCGGCCCGCTGCATGCGCTCCATGCAGTAAAAGCCCAGGGGAATCAGCTCGCCCTTGGTGTACTTGTCGCCGATGACGAGCACGGCAAAGCGCCCCGGCTCCAGCAGGTCAAAGCCGCGCCGGGCGACGGTCTCGAAGCGGTCGAGGAAGGCGTCCAGGGTGGGGGCATTCGAGAGGTCCTCCGGCTGGTCGCTGAACGGGATGATGTCGTGGTAGGGCGGATGGAGCATCAGCAGTTGCGCGTGCTCGGCGCCCATCGCTGCCAGCGCCTCTCGCACACGCGCCGCCGTCTCCGGTCGGGTCGAGTCGCCCTGCAGTAGGGCGCATTGGCAATTCGCCTTACTCATCTTCGCCCGCACGTACTCCACCAAGTCGGGCTTGAGCTCGACGCCGATCAGCCGCCGGTTCAGCCGCGCGGCCTCGATAGCGGAGGTGCCGGAACCGAGGAACAGGTCGAGGACGATGTCATTTTCTTTTGTGTAGCGCAGGTAAACTTGCGTGGCGATCTGGGGGACAAAGTTGCCGTGATAGTCCAGTTGGTGGCCGCCGGTGCGGTCACGTCCTTCGATCAGCCACAGCGAGTCCGTCCAGACGTGGTCGTACTCCCGCCAGCGGTTGAGGTCGATGTCGGAGTAGGGGGGCGTTTTGGGATGGCTCATATCTCTGCCTGCTCCAGCATTTGATCGAGGATGTCGGCTCCCGTTTGGCCTGTGTTTTCGCTGACCACGATGCTCAGGTCGCGGCGGAAGGTATGCGAAAGGTCGTTGCCGGTCGCGTAGTGGGTGAGGGCCATCGCCTGCACGCCGTTGGCGATGGCGTAGTGCGGTTCGTGTCGATCCAAGTCTGCGAAGAAGAACGTGCAACTGGCATACATGCGCTGCCGGTGAAACTGGGCCTTTAGCAGCCAGAGCAGGCGCTGGGCGTCCTCGTTATTGAGGTGACTCAAATTGTGTTCCCTCAGAAGGGCGTGTCCATCCATCTGCCCCAGTTCCACAGCGATGTAACCGTCTCGCAGTGGCCAGGGGTCGGCGCCCATCCGTTGAGCCTCTTGCACGTAAATCCAGTCCAGTTCGCAGGCCAGATTGTCCAACGCACGCCGCAGTGCGGCCTTCCAGCGACTGTCGCCGGGTGTACAATCACAACCGAGGATCCAGCGGTTCAGCCGGTGAGAACAACTCCAGGCGGTGTTTTCTACGATCTCGACGTCTATCTGCGGTGGATGGTGTCGCAGGTAGAGTCCCAGGGTAGTGAGCGTGTATTTGTGTTCTACCCCTCCTTGCAGAATGTGGCTCAAGACCTGCACACCCTGGCGATGGTGGTGGCCGAAGGTTTCCCCGTCGGTGGCAATGAGGTGCAATCCACCCAGGCGACACCGCCAATCCATCTGCTCTTGCAGCCATTCTTCCATTTGGTCTGCATCTGGCATATTGAAGGCCAGCGCATTGGAGAGATCTGCGTCGCGCAGAAAGATGGCGATTCTCTCACCGTTGGGCAATTGTGCCCAGTAGGGGCCCGACCCGGCTCCCAGGTCGCCGCGTACCTGCTCGCCGGAGAGGATGGTGAAGCGGATGCCCTCCGCTGCCATCACCTCCAGCGTCTCATAGTCCACCGCCATTTCTGGAAGCCACATTCCCTCCACCGGGTGCCCGAAGCGGTGTTCAAAGCTGGCGATGCCCCAGCGAATTTGGCAGATCTTGTCACGGTGGCGGGCCAGCGGCAGGATGGTGTGGTGCACCGGCTGAGCCAGCCCGTTCCCGACACCGTGGGTTTTCCAGTTGCTGCGCTCGGCGGCGACGATGCGCTCGTAGGTTTCGTGAGCGTGCTCATCCAGCCACCGGGCCAGCGTGCCCCCTAGATTGAAGCTGATGCGCTCGAAATTGCTCCCAGACCCATCGGGCCTAGGCTCGGCGTTGGGGGTGTAGCACTCGGCGGTGATACGCTCGTTCCAGTTGGCGTAGGGCGCGGCGTCCGACTCCGGCGGGGTTTCGCCGGTGAATGGGTTGACCCGCGAGGGCTGGTAGAAATGACCGTGGATACAAAGATAGCAGCTTGACATAGATTATTTGGCTAGGTTGCTCGTTTGGGAACGCCTCCAGCAGCGCATTGTACCACCGGACGCGCTCGGTGGCAACATCCGTGAAGGGAGCAGACTAGACGGTTTCGAGTAGTTTTTCCACCTGATACTCGGATTTCTCCTCAGCGCGTTGCAGTTTCCTCACGATGTCGTAACAGGCGACGATCTCTTGTGCGACCTCGTCCGCCGGGCGACTTGGATCGGCGCTGGCCGTGATGGCTGCGACGGCAAACATCGACCACAGCAGTCGGTCGAATGCCTCTTTGTTGAACCACAGTACATCGTCGTGGCGATTCACCTGGAGAAAGCGCCGCACGTCGTCATCGCTCAGCCATGAGTGCAGTACTTCCGATGCCTGCCTTGTTTTGGATGTCTCCATCTCGAACCAGCGTTGGTGGCCGGTGAGCAGCTTGATCGCCTCGACCGCGCGCCCGACTGTGCCTTCGCCCAGTCCCATGTCGCGCAGTGTGCGCGCGATGATCTTGCCCAGCAGCCACTCGTCGATCCACGCGCGGCTGGTTTGCGCGAAGCTGGCTTCGTCAACTATCTTTCCCAGTGTGTGTGTGAAGAGCCACCCCAGGAGCGTGGGCCAGGCTGCCGGGTCGTCCAAACCCGCAGTCAGGTAGTCGTTGGCCCACTTGTACTTCCGCGAGCGAGGTAGGGGGAAGCGTCGTCTCAGCGTGGCGAGTTGCAGCAAGGCTTCCAGCTTTTGCTGGACATCCTGGGCGATAGGGGCGATTTGCGACTTGCGATTTGCGATTTGTGCGACCCCCTGCAGCAGGCGCACTGTTTTCTGTTCTATTTCATCCAGCAGTGATTCGTCGATTCGCTGATTCGCTGACCCTTTGGCTATGCTCAGGGCAGGCTCGCTGACTTGCTGACTTGCCTCTATCGACCGTCGGAACACATCCGCGTTGACCATCTCTCCGAACGGCTCCAGCACCGGCCGCAGGACGATCTCGGCGAGCGCTGCGTCGATGCTCGGCACGCCGCGCCCGTCGAGGCGGGAGGCCAGTTTGGCGTAGTGCCCCCCTTGCACCTGGCGAAAATCGAGGAACACCTGGCACTTGTAGGCCGCCAGTTCGACGTACAGCCCTTGATCCCACAGCGCCTTGTTGTTGCGGATGTACTCCAGGCCGGTGACGTGGTCGCGAAAGATGGTAAAGGTCTCGGCGCTGTTTTGCAGTCCCAGTCCCTCGCCCAACGATTTCTGCGCCAGCGCCTTTCCACCGTTGCCGGTCTTGACCGCGTACGCGGCGGAGGTGCGTACCCAGCCCTGCGCCTCGGCATATTTGTTGTGATATACGACGAGTCCGCGCTCGTCACCGGCACGGTTTGAGTAAGCGAACACGTCCTCGTTGACGTGCCCCCCGGGGGTAAACAGATCGTACAGTGCAAAGTCCTCCACCTCGGCGAACAGGTACCGTTTGCGAAGCAGCGGGAAAATCTCGCGCTCGTGCCGCTCGACCAGGTGGCCGTCGGGCTGCTCGTTCCAATAGGCCCTGCGGTACTCCATACCGTACTTTTCGGTGAATCCTTCGGTTTGACCGTGTCCGAACATCGGCAGGCCCGGCATCGTCGCCATCAGCGTGCAGATGCCAAAGTATTTATCCCCCTTGCCGAACTGATCGACCGCCGTGCGCTCGTCGGGATTGTTCATAAAGTTGACGTACCGTTTCAGTATCTCGGGGTCAAACTCGAGTGTGTTCTTGACCACACTGCGGTACTTGGCATTGTCCTCGTCGCGCAGCATGTTCATGAACGCGCTGTTGTAGACGCGGTGCATGCCGAGCGTGCGCACGAAATACCCCTCCATCAGCCAGAAGGCCTCGGCCAGCAGCAAGGTGTCGGGCACCTCGGCGGCCACGCGGTCGACGACCTCGCGCCAGAACTCGTTCGGCATCGCCGCGTCGAACGCCTCCCTCGTCATGCCGTGCTCGGCCCGCGAGGGGATGTCGCCGCCGCTGCCGGGCTCGGGGAACCACAGCCGCTGGTAGTGTTTCTTGGCCAGCGTCATGGCCGCGTCGAAGCGGATGATGGGGAAATTGCGCGCCACGTGCAGGATCGTCTGGATCACTGCCTCGCGCACCTCGGACTTGAGAAAGTTCAACTGGGCGGTGTCGTTCCACGGCATGCTGGTGCCGTCGTTGCCGTGATAGATGTACTTTTCGCTGCCGGTCATCGGATGCGAAGCATCCGCATCGACCCGCTTAAAGACCACCGCCGCGTCGGTGCGGTCGTAGTAGTGATCCTCGATGTAGATGCCGACCCGCTCGTCCCACGAGAGGTTAGCACCGTTGAAAGCGTACGAGGGAAAGGGGCTGTGATCCAGCGCGATGAACCAGTCGGGATGCTCCATCACCCACTTGGAATCGATGCCCATGTGGTTGGGCACCATGTCACTGGATAGGCGAATCCCGCGCCGCCAGGCCCGCGCTCGCAGGTCTTGCAACGCTTCCCAACCTCCCAGGTCGGCGGCGATCTGGTAATCGAGCAGCGAGTAGGCCGAGGCCACCGCCTCGGGGTTGCCGCACATCTGCTTGATGCGCTGCGAGGCCTTGCTGCGCTCCCACAGGCCGATCATCCACAGCCCGGTGAAACCTCGGCGGGCCAGCGTGTCCAGTTCCTCGTCGGGGATCTGATCCAGCCGTGTCAACGGACGGCCGTACTGCTTGGAGAGCTGATCGAGCCACACGTAGACGTTCTTGGCCATCAGCACGACCTTGGGCATCCAGTGCAGGTCGGGGCTGAAGCGCTCGACCTCCAGCTCCATCCCGGAAAAATCGTAAACGCGCGAAGGGCCGGGGCCGGCAAAGATAGCCTTTTCCTCCTCGGCGATCAGGTCGAGGCTGCTCAACAGGCGGCGCAGGTACTTGCCCAGCAACGACCCCCATTTCTCTCGAATGTACTCGAGCTGCCCGGAGAGGGAGTGAGGCACGGCGATGGCCGGGCTGCGCAGCATCGCGATCAGGTTTTGATTTTCGGGGCCGAAGGGAGGCTGCGTCTCGAAGAATGCCTGCAGGCCGGAGACGATGTCTGTGTAAGCGGTATTCTCCTCCAGCGCGGTGTGGTCGAACAATTCGAGGAACGGCGCAAAGGCCGGATTGACGTTGGCCAGCCACAGCATCAACAGCTCTTCGAGCACGATCTGGCGGTTGGGGATTCCAGCGCTCTCTCCTTCCAGGTAGGCATCCAGTTCGATTTCCCCCCGGTAGACGACCAGCGGGGGGAATTCTTCCGTAAACTGGCGCAGGGCCGCTTCGACGGCCTCTTGTCCCAGCCCCTCGCACAGCCAGTCCAGCGCCTCTTGAAAGGCGCGCGTGTTTTCCTGCTGGCGATACAGGCCGACGACGTAGTGCAGAATCTCATCGATCATCCCCATCGCGTTGATCTGCCCGGCCCGCACGGTCCGCTCCGGGTGGCCGGCCAGGTCGCGCTGCGCGTTCATCTTCTGGGCGAACTCGCGTGCAGCGCGAAAATTGGCCATGATGACGTTGCCGGTCAGGGCGAAGAGGGATTGGTCGAACCTGTATCGGTCGCGCGCTTTGCGGGAGACGTGGAATTCCATTCCGCCGTGCATGCTACTTGTCCGTGACCCCGAAGGTGGCTCCACTGGGGAGGAGGTTGTTTTCCCAGTCGTCTGCTTTCACGTCGGCGGCGACGACGCAGTTGCGCCCGACACGCGCGCGCGGCGGGATAACCGTGTTCTTGCCGACGACGGTGAGGCCGCGTTTCAGATCGGCGGTGGGGTTGGGGTCCCGCTCCTTGCCATAACCCACCTTGGCTCCTGCGCCGACCCGCACACGCTTGTCCAGGATAGCATACTCCAACACAGCGCCTTCTTCGATCACGGCGTCCGTCATCACGACGGAATGGCGCACGACGGCGCCCTCCCGCACCACGACGCCCGGCGAGAGCACCGAGCGCTCGACGGAGCCCTCCACGACGCAGCCATCGGTGATCAGGGAGCGATCGACGACCGCCGCGCTACGAATGTTGACCGGGGGACGCTCCTCGCTGCGGGTGTGGAT
>CAZWPV010000075.1:6476-9203 GCA_964635485.1 uncultured Anaerolineales bacterium | reverse complement strand
GCGAGGCGGTGGAGTGGCTGGTCAAGCAGGACGTGGACATCATCTCTCACTCGGCTGGAGGGCTGATTGGCCCTCGTGACGGCAGCGAGTGGGATGCAAAGCTGGTGGACGAGCTGGCTGCCGAAGGCATTCTTTGGGTGAACGCCGCGGGCAACGGGGCGCTTTCTCATCACCGGTCTGTGTTCACGGATACGGACGGCAATGGGTTTCACGAGTTCGGATCGGACGAAGAGATCATGGCGATCTATAGCTATAGCGGCTACCTCGCCGTCGCGCTTAGCTGGGAGGATGACTGGAGGCGACCTGTTGAGGACTATCAGTTGTTCCTCTACGACGGGTCGGGGAATGTCGTGGCCTCCTCACAGGACGTTCAGTCGGGCGAGCTTGGGCAAGAGCCGGTTGAGATGGTGGTTTTAGAGGAAGACGTCGTTTACGCCGCCGTCGTGGCCCAGGATACCGCCCGTAACGCGATTTTTGATATTTTTGTGATGGACGGAGACGTGGAGTATCCGACGGCAGGTTACAGCATCGCCCCACCGGCCGACGCTCAGTATTCCCTGACTGTGGGGGCGGTCGAGTGGTGGGATGACGGGCTGGCGGAGTACAGTTCCCAGGGACCGACGGCCGATGGGCGGCTCAAGCCGGAGATATCGGCGCCGACCGGGGTCTCTGGGGTTTCCTACGGCTCCAGGGGGTTTGACGGCACCTCGGCCTCATGCCCCCACGTCGCCGGGGCCGCCGCGCTGATATGGCAGGCTCATCCCGAGTTCGCGCGTCAGGATGCGGTGGAGTTTTTGCTGGACCATACCGTCGATTTGGGGCCTTCGGGGCCGGATACCGGGTACGGTTATGGCCGCTTGCAGCTACCGGGGATGCCCGGCGTTATGGTTACTCCCAAGTCGATGGCCACGCTGACGCCTACACCGCCGCCTACCTCTGGCCCTACCGCAACCTCTGGCCCTACCTCGACCCCAAGTCCCACCAACACGCCGATGCATACGCCGACCCCGGTCGATTACACGATCCCGACGCCAGCGCCGCCATCGTCTTCCTCGCGCAAGGGCACAGGGGCGTTGGTGTTCGCCGGTGGCGTGGCTGTGCTGGTACTTGGCTGTGGTGGGGCGGTGCTGCTGTTCTTTAGTGGGGTGGGGCTGCTTGCCCTGAGGCGGCGTGACCGGCGTGCCCAGCTACACCCGCACACGCAACTCAGCCTTGCAGAGTACGCGCCTCCGCCGCAGCCACAGGCTATGCCGCGGTCGCAAGTTGCGCGTTGCCAGCACTGTGGGGCGACGGTGCGCTCTGGCGCGCGCTTTTGTCCTGTCTGTGGTCAACCCCGCGTGCCGACCCATCTGGCGCGCCGCTGCCAGCACTGTGGCGCTCTGTTGAGGGAAGGAGGGCGCTTCTGTCCCAAGTGCGGGCAGCCGGTGCAATGAGTGCGATCAGTTCTGTGGCCGCTTGACAAAAGGAGGCTTTCACGGCATAATGGCAACTCCAAGCCAGGCTTGGAGTTGCTTGGCAATTTCGTCAAAATTGCAATCCTAACAAACAAAGGCTGCGACGGAGAGGAGTAGGCGGGAGGAAGCCGCCAGGGAGGTAGGGTCTTGGACTGAGAGCCCTACCGGGGGGAATCGCGCAGAAGTTCGCTCCTGAGCCGACGGGTGAACGTGGACACTGCGTGTCCGTGTGCGCTGCGCGCACGATGGCACAATTAGCCCGCTCCGCAAGTCCGGCGTTATGGACAGCCGGTCGCGCTGGCAAGCGCTGCCGGTAGAATGAGAGGGCTCCGTCAGGAGCCAAGCGGGGTGGTACCGCGAGAGTGAGTTACGCTCTCGTCCCGGTGGGACGAGGGCGTTTCTGTTTACGTTGCCTAGATGGAGGGCCTGATGAGTCTGCCGTTTAAACCTCACATTGCCAAACTGCCGGCCTACAAGCCGCCTGCCGTGCCCGTCGGCGTGGAGCGGGTGATCGATCTATCGTCCAACGAAAACCCGCTGGGGCCGTCGCCCAAGGCGATGGCTGCCTTGCGGGCGGCCATAGGCACGGTGAACCGCTACCCCGATGCCGCCGGTACTGCCCTCAAGGCCGCCTTGGCGGAAAAATGGGGTCTTGGTCCAGCTCACGTCGCCCTGGGCAACGGGGCCGACGAGTGGGTACTGTTGCTGTGCCTTTCGATGCTCGATCCGGGCGACGAGGTCGTTATGGCCAAGGGATCATTCATCAGCTATCTGCTGCGTGCCATCGAGGTGGGGGCGCAGTTGGTGCAGGTTCCTCTGAAGGGGTATACCCACGACCTGGAGGCGATGGCCGATGCCATCACCGACCGCACGCGCCTGGTGTTTGTGTGCAACCCCAACAACCCCACCGGCACGGCGGTGGATGCCGCCGCGATAGAGGCGTTCCTGGAGCGCGTCCCGGAGCGCGTCCCGGTGGTGGTGGACGAGGCGTACTACGAGTACGCCGTCACTGATCCCGACTATGCCGGGCGCAGCGTGACATATCTCCGCGATGGTCGGAAGAACTTGGTCGTGCTGCGTTCCTTCTCCAAGGTGTACGGGCTGGCCGGCCTGCGGGTGGGCTATATGCTGGCCAGCGAGGACGTAGTCGATTATATGGAACGTGCCCGTCCGCCGTTCAACGTCAACCGGCTGGCGCAGGTGGCTGCCCTGGCGGCATTGGAAGACGACGAGCACGTGCAGCGGAGCCTGGAGGCCAACGAGGCGGCCAAGG
>CAZWPV010000075.1:0-6376 GCA_964635485.1 uncultured Anaerolineales bacterium | reverse complement strand
TTGGAAGACGACGAGCACGTGCAGCGGAGCCTGGAGGCCAACGAGGCGGCCAAGGATTTTTTTTACAGCGAGCTGGCGGCGCTGGGACTGGACTATATTCCCACGTACACCAATTTCATCGCCGTCGACGTGGGCCGGCCGGGGGCCGAGGTGAGCGGGCCGCTGTTGGAGTGCGGCTTTATCACCACCGCCACAGACGGCTGGGGCGTGCCTGACCACGTGCGCTTTAGCTTTGGCACGCCGGAGGAGAATGAGGTGTTCATCATCGCGTTGGGGGAGATCGTCGAGTGACCGGCGGCGAGAGGTACAAGTTCTATCACCCCATCCGCGTACGCTACGTCGAGGTGGATGCGCAGCAGCACGTCTTTTTCGGTCACTACCTGACCTACTTTGACATCGCCCTGGTCGAATACATGAAAGCCGTCGGCCATAGCTACCCGGATATCGTGGCCGCCGGCGTGGACATGTTCTATGCCCACGCAAGCTGCGATTACGAGGGACGTGCTCGCTTCGATGACCTATTGCACGTGCACGCCCGCATCGGCCACATTGGCAATACCAGCTTCACGTTCGAGTTCGCTATCTACAAGCAACCAACCGACGAGCTGATCGCCACGGGCGAGATCGTCGCCGTCGCGGTCGATGTCGAGATGGAAAAGCCCGCCAGCGTACCCGATGGGTTGCGAGAGGCGGTTGCACGTTTCGAGGAGAGGTAATCATCATCGGTGGAAGGAGGTGGTTCGCCAAGTTCAACCAGGTGCAAGGAAGAGATCCGTCCGCAGGTTATTTCAGAAATCCAAATACTGGAGGAGATATGAATACGCGTCGAATTTTCTTGATGGTTATTACCTTGATGATCGTGGCCGGATTGGTTATGGCAGGATGCTCGTGCCCGGGCGAGGAGGGATCGGTCTACAAGATCGGCTTCAATGCTTCGGCCAGCGGCCCCTATGCTAGTCTGGGTGAGCCTGAGGCCAAGACGGCGGAGATGATCCAAGAGCAGATCAACGAGGCCGGCGGCATCACCGGCCCCGACGGCGTCAAGCACGCGGTGGAGATCATTATCTACGACGACGAGACCGAGGCGGACAAGGCCGTCAGCAACGTCAGCCGGTTGATCCTGGAGGACGAGGTCATCGTCGTGGTCTCGACCACCGGCAGCGGCCAGTCCATCGCCCATATCCCCGTTTGCCAGGAGAATGAGACACCGTGCATCTCGATGGCCTCGGCCAAGCCCATCACCACCGACACCGAATCCGGCCGGGAGTACGAGTGGATGTTCAAGACGCCTCAGACCAACGGCCACGCCGGCGAGTGGCAGGCGGCCTACCTGAGCGCCATCGGCGTGTCGCAGGTGTGCATCCTGTACACCGACGACGGTTACGGCGCGGACTGCCTGGCCAACTTTAGGGCGACGGCTCAGGCTGCCGGGCTGGAGGTCGTCTACGAGGCCGGCTACGCCAAGACAGACACCGAGTTCTCCGCGCAGATAGCAGGCGTCGAGGCCAGCGGCTGCGGGGCGGTCGAGATTGGTTCCACGCCTCCGGTGGCCTCGTTGGCCGCCATAGCTGTGCGCACGGCCATGCCTGAGATGCCCATCACCTTGGGCCACGGCGTCTGTAATCAGACCTACATCTCTACAGCCGAAGAGGCCGCGAACGGTACCGTGTTCCCCTGTGGCAAGGTCACCGTCATCGACCAGCTCGGTGACGACGACCCCCAAAAGGCTGTTCTCCAGCAGTACATCGACGACTATACCGCGTTCACCGGCGATCCGGTCAGCACCTTTGGCGGCCACGCCTGGGACGCGTTGATCATGGCCGTGGACGCCATCGAGAGTCTGGAGGATGGATTGACCCTGGAGGAGCAGCGGGCCGGTGTGCGCGACTATCTGGAAAGCAACATCAAGGATTGGCCCGGCATCAGCGGCACGTTCACCTTTAGCGCGGCCGATCACAACGGCTTGACCAAGGACTCGTTGCTGTTCGTCAAGGTCGAGAACGGCAAGTGGGTTGCGTTCCCCGAGTCGGAGTGGTAAGTTGTTGCGGATTTTGCTGAATCCAGTTGGGGGCGGGGTGCGCCTCGCCCCCAACGCTCACCCGGTTTCGGCACGCAGGAGCGTCTATGCCTCGACTACCGCAGAATAGAGTCGGCAGGATAGCCATCATCATCGCCGTGGCGGTCGTGTTGATCATACTGACCGTCCTCTTGGGGTCTCGCAAGAATCTACAACCGCGTCATTATATCCAGTTGACCATCGACGGCTTTCGCGGCGGAAGTATCTATGCCCTGATGGCCCTGGGCTTTGTGATGGTCTACAGCGTGACCGGCATCATCAACTTTGCCCAGGGTGAGTTTGTGATGCTGGGGGCGATGATCTGTCTCACCGTCAACGATCTGGATCTGCCCCTGCCCCCGGCGCTAAAGTTAGCTGTGTCCGTCGTCGTCGGGGTGCTGGCGACGACACTGATCGGCATCGTGATGGAGCGGCTGACGATCTATCCTGCCCGCCGTTCCCCGCCGGTGACGCTGATCATCATCACCATCGGCGTGACCATCACTCTGCGGGCCAGCGCCCTGCTGGCGTGGGGCGCCGATCCTTACGTTCTACCCGCCTTTACCACGCAGGTGTTGGAGGATCGCATTTTCCGATTTGGCGGCCCTTCTGGCGACGTCATCCTGCAGGCGCAGAGCCTGTGGATATGGGGAACGTTGATCGTCGTCCTCATCGTCCTGTACGTCTTTCTGGAGCGCACGATCATAGGCAAGGCGCTGCGCGCCTGCGCCGTCAACCGGCGGGCCGCGCAGTTGATGGGCATCAACCCGAGCCGCATGTCGATGCTCTCCTTCGCCATCGCCGCCGCCCTGGGTGCTATCGGCGGCATCGTGCTCGGCCCCGTGACCCGGCCCATCTACGATATGGGGCTGATGCTGGGCCTGCGCGGGTTCGTGGCGGCTATCATGGGTGGCCTGGTGAGCGCTCCGGGAGCGGTGATTGGTGGGCTCATCCTGGGTGTCGTGGAGAACCTCGCTGCGGGCGTTACCAATCCGACCTACAAGAGCGTTATCTCTTTCATTATCCTGATCGCCATCCTGCTCTTCAGGTCGCAGGGCATCATCGGCGGCGGCGAGAGCAGGCCGGAGGAGGCTTAGCATCTTGGCGAGGTTCCTGCGCCGAAACAGAAACACCGTCGGTATCGTCGCCTTTGCCCTCGTCATCGCGGCCCTGGGCGCGGTAGACATCATCCGACCGTTCGGCATCCGCTTTAGCGATCTCACCGGGCGCGTCGTCACGACGGACACCATGATCCGCGTTGGCATCCTGACCATCGTCGTCGTCGGCCTCAACCTGCTGATGGGATACGCGGGCCAGGTATCCTTGGGCCAGGCGGGCTTTTACGCCCTGGGCGCGTACGTCTCGGCTATCCTGTCCACCCTGGCGACCCGGCACAAGATCTTGATCGGTGTTGCCGATACCTGGTGGTGGCCCTGGCTGGCCATTCTCGCCAGCATGGCGCTCACCGGCGGCTTTGCCTACCTGGTGGGCAAGCCCATCCTGCGGCTCAAGGGCAACTATCTAGCGATGGCCACACTGGGGTTGGGCATCATCATCTACATCCTGGGCGGGCAGTTCGAAGCGATCACCGGGGGATACGACGGTCTGACGGGTATACCGCGTCTGCAGATTGGCAGCTTTAAGCTTTGGCCACCGCAACGGTACTACTTTCTGGTCTGGGGCGCGGCGATTGGGGTGATCGTCGTGGCCACGAATATCGTCAACTCGCGCATTGGGCGCGCCCTGCGCGCCATCCACACCGGCGAGGTGGCGGCCAACACCTGCGGCGTCGATACCGAGCGTTACAAGGTGCAGGCGCTCGTCCTCAGCGCGATGTGCGCCGCCCTGGCCGGGAGCCTGTACGCGCACTTTCAGAGCGCCGTCTCGCCCAACCCCTTCAGCTTCCGGGTCTCGGTCGAGTTGGTGGTGATGGCCGCCGTGGGCGGACTTTCCAGCATCTGGGGCGCTCCCTTTGGCGTGGGCGTGATCTTTGCCATTCGCGACCTGATACGCTCCAGGATCGAGGACCTGCTTCAAGTCCGAGGTGGCGAGTACGAGCTGATCATCTATGGCATCATTCTGGTAGTGATCATGATCTTTATGCCCGAGGGACTGACCTCCGGCATCGTCAATCTTGTGCACCGGGCGCGGCGCAGGCGGAGCGTGAGGCGTGAAACGTGATGCGTGAATGCATCACGCATCATCCATCTCGTGCAGTAGAGGAATAATTTGCAACCCTCACATCTCGAGGTAATGAATCTACGAAAAGAGTTCGAGGGCCTGATGGCCGTGTTCGATGTCTCCTTCCGCGTCGAGCCGGGCGAGATTTTGGCCATCATTGGCCCCAACGGCGCGGGCAAGACGACGGTTTTTAACCTGATCTCGGGCGTGTTGCCGCCCACCGGGGGGACCGTTCACCTGCAAGGGCGCAAGCTGAACGGCCTCAAGCCGCACGCCATCTCGCGCCTGGGGATGGCGCGCACCTTTCAGAACGTGCGGCTGTTCGGCAACATGACCGTCCTGGAGAACGTGATGGTGGGCCGCCACAGCCAGACCAAGTACGGTGTGCTCAGCGCGGCCTTCCGGCTGCCGCACGCCCGGAGGGAGGAGCGGGCGATCCGCGATCGGGCGGTGGCGGAGTTGACCCGTGTGGGCCTGGAGGTGAAGGCGGACGACAATGCGCTGAGTCTGCCTTTTGGGCAGCAGCGGCTGCTAGAGATTGCCCGCGCGATGGCCACCGACCCCCGGCTGCTCCTGCTGGACGAACCCGGCGCCGGCTTGAATCGCCCCGAAAAGGAGGGGCTGGACGATCTGATCCGCAGCATCCGGGATGGCGGCGTGACGGTGCTCCTGGTGGAGCACGATATGCAGTTCGTGATGTCCATCGCCGACCGCATCGTCGTGCTGGACTATGGCCAAAAGATCGCCGAGGGCACGCCGGCCGAGATTCAGAACGATCCGCGCGTCATCGCGGCCTACCTGGGGGAGGAGGACGCATGCTGAGGTTGGAGGCGGTCAGCGCCTACTATGGCCGCATACAGGCCCTGCGCGAGGTCTCCCTGGAGGTGGCGGAGGGCGAGATCGTCGCTGTCATCGGACCCAACGGGGCGGGCAAGACGACGCTGATGAACGTCATCTCGGGCATCGTTCCGGCACGCGGTGGTAAAGTCCTCTTCGATGGCGATGTCGTCACGGGTTCCGGTCCGGAAAAGATCGTGCGGGCCGGGATAAGCCAGGTGCCTGAGCGCAGGCAGATCTTTGGCACGATGAGCGTCCTGGACAACCTGACCCTGGGGGCGTACCATCGCCACAGGCGCGATGGCAAAGAGGCGGTCAAACGGGACATGGCGTTCGTCTTTGACATATTTCCCCGGCTGAAGGATCGGGTGAAGCAGACTGCGGGCACGCTCTCGGGAGGCGAGCAGCAGATGCTGGCCATAGGCCGGGCGTGGATGGCCAGGCCCAGGCTGTTGCTGATGGACGAACCGTCGCTGGGCCTGGCCCCCCTGTTGGTCAAGGAGATTTTTCGGGTCTCGGCCGAGCTGCGCGAGCGCGGCATGACGATTCTGCTGGTGGAGCAGAACGCCCGCGCGGCGCTCGACTTGGCCGACCGGGCCTACGTGATGGAATCGGGCCGGGTGGTACTGGAAGGGGCGGCGGACGAGCTGGCCTGCGACGAGCGGGTGCAGACGGCTTATTTGGGAAAGAGGAATTAAAGGAGGTTCGGATGCTGGTAAAACATCGCATGACCCCAAATCCGATAACAATTACTCCAGATGCCAAGGTCCCCGACGCGCTCAAGCTCACGCGTGAGAAGGGCATCAACTACCTGCCGGTGATCGGCAAGAGGAATAGGCTGGTGGGCATCGTCTCACGGAACGACCTGATGCAGGCGGCGCCCTCCAAGGCCACGACGCTCAGCGTGTTCGAGGCGAACTACCTGTTGGCCCACCTCGAGGTGCGTGAGATCATGAATGAGCCGATTACGGTACCCGAGGACACGCCTCTCGAGGAGGCGGCGCGGCTGATGGTGCGGAATGGAATCGGCTGCCTGCCGGTGATACGGGGCAAGGACTTGGCTGGCATCATCACCGAGACCGATATATTCAAAGCGTTCGTGGAAATCTTGGGCGGCGGCGACCCGGTGCTGCGCATCACAATGCGCTCGCCCGATAGGCCGGGTGAGTTGGCCCGCCTGACGGGCCTGATCGCCGATCTGGGTGGCAATCTGCACTCCGTGGCAGCCTTTAAGGGTGAAGACCCGGAACATGTCTATTTCACCTTTCGCCTGGAGGGTGTGGATGAAAAGACCCTCGTCCC
>CAZWPV010000074.1:0-9208 GCA_964635485.1 uncultured Anaerolineales bacterium | reverse complement strand
GGTGAACAGGGGCACCTACCCAATCGCCCGCGATCTCTACATGTACACCGCCGGCGAGCCGGCGGGGGCCATCGCCGAGTATCTGGCCTGGATTCGCTCGCCGGAGGGGCAGGTGATCGTGGGAGAGTTGGGGTTCGTGCCGCTGGAGTCAGGAGGAGAGTGAAAGAGGTGCCGAAACGCCCGCGAGTCCAGACGACCCTTGTCGAGTACTTGATCGAGCGTCTCATCCGTGTGACCGGCGTCCTGGTCATCCTCTTTCTGGCGCTGATCTTTTTGTTTCTGGTGAGGGAGGGCAGCGCTACGTTCATCGAGGTGCCGGTGGGCGACATGATACGGACGCGCTGGTATCCAAACGAGGAGTACTTTGGCCTCCTGCCCTTGGTGCTGGGATCGCTCATTATCACGCTGGGGTCGGCCGTCCTAAGTGTGCCGTTGGGGCTCCTGACGGCGGTCTTTATCGCCGAGGTCGCTCCACGCTGGATGCGCGAGATCCTAAAGCCCTTCATCGAGGTGCTGGCCGGCATTCCCTCAGTGGTTCTGGGCTTCCTGGGGATGCTGGTGGTATCGCCCCTGATCCGTGAGTGGCTGGGCGCGCCGACGGGCCTGACGGCCCTGGCAGGCTCGGTGATGTTGGGGTATATGGCGCTGCCGACCATCATCAGCGTGGCCGAGGATGCGCTGGACGCCGTGCCCAAGTCCTACCGCGACGCGGCGTTGGCGCTGGGCGCTACCCGCTGGCAGACCATCTGGCGGGTGACGGTGCCGGCGGCGCGCTCCGGCATTCTGACGGCGATGATGCTCGGCGTGGGGCGGGCCATCGGCGAGACGATGGCGGTGATGATGGTCACGGGCAACGCGGCGCGCATGCCGCTGACCCTGGGCTCGTTCTTGATGCCGGTGCGCACGATGACGGCGACCATCGCCGCCGAGATGGGGGAGGTGGCTCAGGGGAGCACGCACTACCACGTCCTGTTCGCCGTCGGCCTGGTATTGTTCCTCGTCACGTTCGCCATCAACCTGATCGCCGCGTGGGCGATTTTCCACCAAGGGAAGCGATACGGTAGATTACTGTCATAGAGATGAAGTTATCGAGCCAACTCCGCCAACAAATCGGTTTCGCTCTGCTGAGCGTCGTCACCATCCTCGTCGTGTTGCCTATCCTGTGGGTGGTGGGCACCATCGTCGCCCAGGGTGCTCCGGCCATCGTCACCATCGACGGCTGGGTGATTGACGTCTCGTGGGAGTTCATTTTCGAGATGCCTCGCGACGGGATGCGCGCCGGCGGCGTCTGGCCGGCCATCGTCGGCACGTTGCTGCTCACGTTGGGCACGGCTGTATTCGCCGTGCCGGTGGGCGTGGCGGTCGCCATCTATCTGGCCGAGTACGCCCAGGACACGTTGCTCACGCGCATCATCCGGCTCGCCATCATCAACCTGGCCGGGGTGCCCTCGGTGGTCTATGGCCTCTTTGGCCTGGGGCTGTTCGTCATCTTTTTCCAGTTCGGCACCTCTATACTGGCCGGGTCGCTGACGCTGGCGATCATGACCTTGCCCGTCATCATCAGCACGGCTGAGGAGGCGCTGCGCGCCGTGCCACAGTCTTTTCGCATCGTGAGTTTTTCATTGGGCGGCACGCGCTGGCAGACCATCCGGCGCACCGTGCTGCCCCAGGCTCTGCCGGGCATCCTCACCGGCGTGATTCTGGGGTTGGAGCGGGCGGCCGGAGAGACTGCGCCGATCCTTTTTACGGTGGCGGCCTTTTTCCTTCCGCGCCTTCCCCATTCGATTTTTGACCAGACGATGGCGCTGCCCTACCACCTGTTTGTCATCAGCACGCAGGTGCCTGGGATGCCGGTGCAGATTCAGTACGGCACGGCGCTGGTGCTCTTGATCTTTGTGCTTTCGATGAACATCTTGGCGGCTGTGATGCGCAGCCGATTCAGGGCCAAGCGACAATGGTGATGAAACCACAAGCCAAATGCGAGCTGCAGGGCGTCAGCTACATCTATGAGGATGGCGTCCGGGCGTTGCGCGACGTCAATTTGCGCATCTTTCCCAAGCAGATCACGGCCATCTTTGGGCCGGCGGGTGGGGGGAAATCCACACTGTTGCGGCTTCTGAACCGGCTGAATGACCTGATCCCCGGAAGGTGCCTGGAGGGGCGCGTTCTGCTGGATGGGGAGGATCTCTATGCGCCTGGTTTGGACGTGCACGCGCTGCGCCGTCGCGTGGGGATGGTCTTTGCCACGCCTGTCCCTCTGCCGATGAGCATCCGGCGGAATCTGACGTACGGGCCGGAGCTGGCCGGCGTTCGGGATCGCGCCAGATTGGATGAACTGGTCGAGCGCAGCCTGCAGGCGGCGGCTCTGTGGGACGAGGTGAGCGACCGGCTGGACGAGCCGGCCAGTGCGCTCTCAGGAGGGCAGCAGCAGCGATTGTGCCTGGCCCGTACGTTGGCGCTGGAGCCGGATGTGATCCTGCTCGACGAGCCGACATCCGGTTTGGACCCCATCTCGACGGCCAAGGTCGAAGCCAGCTTGCAGGAACTGAAAAAGCGCTACACCATTATCATCGTCCCCCACAGTGTTCAGCAGGCCGCTCGGGTGGCCGATCACGCGGTCTTTTTACTGCAAGGGGAGTTGGTCGAGGAAGGGCTGGGCGGGGAACTGTTCACCAATCCCAGCGACCAGCGTACCGAGGGCTACGTCACCGGTCGGTTTGGATGACGCTGGCTCAGACGCGTTTAAATTGGTTGCGTTTCATTTGAATTGGAAGTAGCCGCGATTTCCGAACCGCGCGGTTCGGAAATCGCGGCTACCAACTTGTTTGAAACACGTCCGGCTCAATTGACCTCCCTTATTTGTCGTGCTATACTGTGTGTTGTGGTTTTTATGGGATAGTGATGGTGTGGTAGGACGATGAAAGAGTCGTTCAAGTTCCTGGCTCCGGAACAGGTGCGTTACTTGGCGGAGATGTCAGAGCAAGCGCGGGCTGCTTTGAGTCGCTTTGCCGGCTACGAGGTGTTCTACGATTCGACGGCCTTGCAGCTTCTGGACGAGTGGGTCGACCGCCACTTGCGGCAGTTCCCAGAACCCTCGCAGAGAATCCGTTTGCTGTGGGTTAGTTTCTTGGGCGAGATGTTCCGCCGCCATCACGGAGGGGAGTGGGCGCTGCGAGGGCAGAGTAATAAGGAGAGGGGGCTGGTTGTGCTTTGTCCTACGGAGAGCAGTGGCGTGTACACGGCGGATGTTTCCGGTCAGGTAGGTCGCCGTATCGCCAAGGGTATGCCGGCCTCGCTTGCCTACTACTTTGCGATCACCAGCATCGAGTTAAAGGCGGGGTAGCCGTACGGGATCAAAGTAGCGAGGGCCAGCCATGCGTGGCTGGCCCTCGTTGGTTTTGTTACGCGACGCGGCGCAGCCGCCGTGCGGCGACCAATATGACCAGTAGCACCACGACGATCCCCCCGGCTCCAAATGCACCGATGCCCGTGGTAGGTATCTCGTCTTCGGACGCTCCGTCTTTTGTCGTGCTGGTAGGAGTGCTTTCCGGTTTATCCTCTTGCGGCGTGACTGTCGGCCGGCGGGTCTGCGTGGGTTGCAAAGTGGCCGTCGCCTCTTCGGTAGCTCCTGCCACTTCTGCGGGCGTCGCCGTAGGTTCTTCTGTCGGCGGGGGAGATGTCTCGGTGGGCACAGTCTCCTCCGTTGCCGCTGGTTGATCTGGAGCGGCTGCCGCCTCGGCCGTCAGCACCTCTTCCGTTTGTCGCACGATTGCGTTTTGTGCTATGTTTTTCTGTATTTGAGGGTAGATGACGAATCCCCACACGGCGAAGGCGCAGATGCCCATCGCCAGTATGCCCCCAAATACTGCCACGAGGATGATAAAGGTACGATTTGTCCCTTCTTCTTCTGCCGCTGCTTCTTCCTCCTCATCTGGGAAGAACTCGAAATCTTCCATGATTTACCTCCTTGAAGCGGTTTCTAGCGCAAGATCTCCAGGTTTACCAGGGGAATAAAGATCGGTGATGCTTGTCCCAGATCCACCTCTGCGCCACGTACTCTGGCATCCGTCTCTATGTGTCGAGGGTGCTCGACGAGTGTCACCACTGTACCCACTTGGCCCAGGTAGGGCGCGCGCACCGCGCGTACCCTCGCTCCCACTGTCAGCGGCGTGCCGGGTTGTGACTGGGTGGGTGGCAGCGACTCGGCCGGTAGGGCGATGATGATCTCGGGACGCACAATGCCCCAGCGTGACTTGACCTGTCCGCTGATCGAGGCTTCTCGGCCATCGTTCGTCGTCAACAACTGAAAGAAGGGTTCTGACATTGAAATGGTTCCGATGCCTTCGGTAGCGACGACGGGAATCGGAGAGCGCCTCACCTGCGAGATCAGTTCAGGCGGAAGTCCACCTGTCACGATCCCTCGTACCTGGAGTTCCTGCGTCCTTTCGATCACCGCCTCGTTCAGCCCCGAGCCGCCGATGACGATGGTCCCATGGCATGAGGGATCGATGTCCCTGGCACGCAGCGGTCTATCGGGGCTTTTTACCAGCTTCTTGAGCACGCCAAAGCTCTCCCCGCCTGCTCCCCACACGCCTTGGACGACGGCTCCTGTCGTTTCGATGACAACGCCTCGGTTTTGCAGTACGTTGGTCACTGTGCCTTGGATGTAAGCGCGCAACTCGAACGGCATAGGTGGTGCCTCGACCAGAACGCGCCCACCACCCCTGGATGCCAGCACGCCAGCCATGGGCGACTTGACGACGCGGCTGCCTCTTTTGGCTATGATCTGACCGCGGCGCACTTCGTCGCCCACATTGACACGCATGTAGCCTTTGATCTTTGAGTCCGAGACACCTAGTAGGTGGGCCACCGGTAGGACCCGGAAATCGCCTGGAATGTTGGCCTGTGCTACAACCTGAGTGGGATCAACACGTTCGCCAAGGCGGACCAATACCTCGCCCGACGCGGGCAGTATCCGCTCGCGGCGCACGTTGACTAATGGAGCCACTTGAGTCTCGCAGAGATAGTTCATCGTTCAGTCACTCGATCCGCTGGTTGGCAGCTAGCCGCCCACATCCCACAGCCACTGCCGCGCTTGTACCTGGCGTTCCTCTGGCTCGCTTGCCAGGCGAAGCGGACGTCCACGGGCGTCGATAATCAGTCCCGCCAAGCCTCCGTTGACGCGCCGCTTGCCGCCTTTCCCTGGCCCGCCGAGGCCCACGTCGAAGCGATGACGCTTGGTGGGCCGCAGTTCCAGGATGGCCTGTTGTCCGGGCAGCAGAGGCAGCACCTCTATGTTGCCGTATTGCACCTCGACACTGAACCCGCTGCCATCGTCGTACGTCATCTTTACTCTGAGGATGGTGTCACCTGGGCGGGCGCGCCCGACCGGTGAAACTACCGTTGCCAGGTTGACAAAACCTCCGCTGTCTAGGGTCTCGACCGCCGCTAGCGGCTTGACCGCTGCGACGCTTCCCAGCGCTGATGCTAGTCCGTACTTGTCTAGTACCAGTGTGCTGACCCCTATAGGCTGCAGGGCATCCAGCACCATGAGGGCTGTCTGGCCGGGGCGTGGAGTGTTCACCAACACCCCGCCGCTGACGATGATCGTGTCACACAGTGGCAGGAGGTGGGGATAGGTCTGAGCGACGCCGGGCTTCCAACCGGGACGGGCCACCTCAAGCGTCCCTCGAATTGCCTCACGTACCAGTGCTTGTTCAAGCCACAGCTCGCGTGATTCTTGGGGAATGCTGGCAGGATACAACTCCTTATTGATGAGGGTCCCGAGTATTTCATCTTCAGTCACTGGTTCGGGTATCCAACGGGTGAGAGTTTCGACGCCCTGTTCTTGTAGCAGTCGTTCTCCACCAAAAGCAATCCCCAGGTTGCCGCGGACTGTGAGGAAGGGATGCCCGTCAAAGGCAGCGGCAATCGTCGTGTGGGCGGCGCCTACGTCCACGCCGAGTACACCCCTTGTGGAGTCGCCCAGATGCCATAGATACTGCACCATGCGGCTGAAGGCGCGGGCGGTGGGCGTCAAAGGCGTTGGGCTCCACGCTTCCAGAGCATCCATACCTGGAAGTTGAACCATCTTGTTTTGGCGGTAAAACCCATCCAGTTCCTCTTGGGCGTTGAGCAGGTTTTCTTCCGTCAGAGTGGGGCGCACGTTGTCGGCGACGCGAAGTTCGACGTGCCCCTTCACAACTTCGGCCACTTTTTGCCGTAGCTGCGAGTTTCCCACATAGAGCAGGCGAGGGCGCGCCCCCTCGTCCATCAGTGAGCAGGCCAGCGCAGCCGACGCGACTATCTCGAGCACCGGTCTCTCTGCACCATTCTCCAGGCCACCGGCGATGCAGATCACATCGGGGGTGGCCTTGTGGATCGTGCTCACGCGCTCTTCCTCGGTTAGTCCTCCACTGCCGTCACTGGCGATGATTGCTTTGACCCGTGAATAGGTGCCGGCCGCGGCTCGCTCGGCACTGGCAACGCTTAGATCGCGCACCAACCCGCCGAGCACGACTTCCAGTGGTGGGCTGGCGCTGACGGTTGCGGTGAGCACGTCTACGCCGCGTTGCTCTGCTGACAACAGATCGCCGGCGGTGTCGAAGAAAACGCGGCCCGTGACTTGGGCGATCTGCTCGGCGGCGTGACGGATACCGGACGTCACGTCAGACCAGGGGTACTCGGATGTGGTGAGGGCCTCTCCGCGTGCCACGAAGCGGTATCGGCCCCCAACCCGGTCGAGCAGCACAACCTTGGTCATCACTGTGCCGCAGTCTACAAGTAGGATCGAGTCGATGCTGGATTCTCGCGCCATTGTCGTCTCTATGCTCTAGCTGAAGCCAAATGTCGATAAGAGCTTGGTCACGGCCTCTATTAAGTATTGCACGCGCCCGATGAAAATGGAAAGCGCCGCCGTGATTGCGCCCGCGAAAGCGACACCAAATGCGATGGTCAAAAAGAAGTGTCCTATTTTGCCAGCCAATCCGATGACTGTGCCTAATGCTCCTCCCAATCCTCGTCGCTTCTGCGTGAGAGTGAAGTCGAAGGCCAATAACGTGCAGATTGTTCCTATAGCGATGCTAGCTCCTTGGAAAAGCTCCAACGGGTCGTCGGTGTCCATAGCGTTTGCGGTCGCCTCGAACTGCGGCGCAAGAGTGCCCACGAATGCTCCGACCAGCGCCACCGCGATCCCAACGCCAATGAGGAAGGCGAGTGGAAAGTTCCCTATGTAGGCCAGTCGTGGGATGCTCTTGAAGAAAAATAGCGCTAGGCCTATCAACATGGGGATGACCACGATCATGTTGCCTATTGAGTCTTCTAGCAATGGGTTTATAATCAGCTTGAGCCAAACTTCGCGGATCATGACGCCAAAGGTGTAGCCTATCAGGGCACCGAGAAAGACGTGCAGAGCCAGTCGATAGAAGGGGTTGTCGCCTAGGATGTAGCTGAACACCAAAATCGTCAGCAAAGCTCCAAGGGCCACGCCGACCAGTTCAAAGCTCATTGCTTGCCCCTCCTGCGCGATCCACCGAAGGCGTAGATTGCCGCGCCCGCTAACATCGAGATGACGATGATCAGGTGTCCGGCCGCTAGGGCGTCAAGCTGGTGAGTGGTTTCCTCCACCATGCCGCGCTGTACTTCGTAGGCGGCTGCCCCACCCAGTCCGCTGACAATCCCCTTTAGCTGGTCGGCGTTGGCATCCAGGTATGGGCTGGCGGCTATTTCCAGAGCCGCACTCACCCCCACCGCGATGGGCGGTGAGTCGTCGCCGTAATGTACTCGCGTTTGCTCAATCCACCAGCGTAGGGGTTCGGGTTGAGCGGTTAGCACGATGATCAGCGAGGGGGGAGGATCGACACCGGTCAGCAGTTGGGCGACGCCCGATGCATTGCCCGACCGGTACCCCGGCGATCTGTCGTCGTACTCTAGCGCGGCTTGTGTGCCAGATACCACTCCGTCTTGAGAGTTGATAGTGCCGCGTAACGCTTGTGCGACTGCCAGTCCCTCGGGCTGCGTGCTGACGATGAAGATGTTGGCTCCTCGTTCGGCCAAGTGTTTCAGGATTGGCTCCGCCACTCTGTTGAGCTCGTCGGCTTGAGTCGGCCCATACTCAAAGGCGACCAGGACGGCTTCTGTCCCGTTTACTCCTTCGACGAGGTTGTACATATCCTCTACGCTGGATGCGTCAGGCTGTGTCAAGGCTGGGATGTCATAGCCAATGTCCATATATTGGCGGAGCAGTATGCCTGCTACGACGATGAAGAGCACAGCAGCGATTAGCAAGCGTGGGACTAGCTCTTCTATGCCGGCGGTGCGCTTGCGCGGCTTTGGTTGCGGCGCTTCGCTTGGATGAGTCAACAAGCTTTGAAGCAGTTGTGCCCGGGCCAGGGCTGCATCGCTAACCTCAGCAGGCGGGGCACTTTCACCAGTACGAGTCACATCGACCATCGGAAGCGGGGCGAGCACGCCACGCAGCCCTTCTAATAGTCCCTCTGTCTCTACCGGTTCTTCTTCAACGGTCTCCGCAGCCGCCTCCGCGCTCGGGCGCATAGCCTCCAGCCAGGCGGGAATCTCTGCGCGTGCCAGGCCTGCTGCCTCAGCCGCCGCTGTGTCGGGTTCAACCGCAAAGGGTGGAGTGACGCCTTCGGGGATAGGAGGAGCCTCTTCCGCCTTGGCTTCGGCTAACCACTCTGGGGTCTCGGCCTCAGTGGACTGGATTTCGCCTACGAAAGGTGGTGACGCCGGCGCAAGGTCTTGTAGCCATTCGGGCACCTCTGCCGGGGCGGGCATCTCGGCTGCGGGTTCGGGGGCCGCTTCCTCGGCCGGGCTTGGGGTAGGCTCTGCCGGCGCCAATTCCTGCAGCCATTCGGGCACCTCCGCCGGGGCGGGCATCTCGGTTGCGAACTCGGGGGCCGCTTCCTCGGCCGGGCTTGAGGTAGGCTCTGTCGGCGCCAATTCCTGCAGCCATTCGGGCACCTCCGCCGGGGCGGGCATCTCGGTTGCGAACTCGAGGGCCGCTTCCTCGGCCGGGCTCGGGGCGGACTCTGCCGGCGCCAATTCCTGTAGCCATTCGGGCACCTCTGCCGGGGCGGGCATCTCGGCTGCGGGTTCGGGGGCCGCTTCCTCGGCCGGGCTTGGGGTAGGCTCTGCCGGCGCCAATTCCTGCAGCCATTCGGGCACCTCCGCCGGGGCGGGCATCTCGGTT
>CAZWPV010000073.1:0-9285 GCA_964635485.1 uncultured Anaerolineales bacterium | reverse complement strand
AGCGGCCGGCTGTTAACCGGTTGGTTGTAGGTTCGAGTCCTACCCGAGGAGCCTGATCGCAAGCAGGGGAAGCATAGCTTCCCCATTTTGCGTTTAAAGCGTGAGATGATAACGGCAATCCACCCTCACCGACGAGGTGGAAGATTGCACCCCAAACCGAACGCAAGTAACCTCCCTACGAGGGGGGGGGCTTACGAACGTGATACAATGTCGAGCAACGGTCCACTACAAATTGGGTAAGAAGTCCATTTCTAGAACAGTCAAAAGGTCAAGAGATTTCTAAACCTAATTTTGGAGTGAGATAAAGATGACATACAAAAGAGACCATTCGAGAGAAAAACATAGCGATGCGGCGAGGACCCTCTCTCGCCGCGCGTTTCTCAAGTTGAGCGCAGGTGGACTGGCCGCCCTTGCCGGCGGGGCACTGGGCGGGTGCCGCTTCGTCAGTCCCGGCCCTGCCGCCACGCACGCACCCATCCCGACGGCAGACCCTCAACCTACCTCTCCCTCTCCGCCAACCTGGACGCCGACATCCCCGCCTCAGTCACCCACCCTGCTCCCGCCCGACTACACCCCCGTCCCTGCCACCCCCACCTCCCCGCCGGAGCCGTCCACCGAGCCCGCGCCGGCATTTAGCCGGTCAGCGTTGATGGCCCACTGGCCCGAGACGCCCGCCAGTCGCGTCGTGCTCGTGCGCCACAGCGGTGTGTGGGATGGCGACACACCCAACCTGACCGCCGTCCTCCAGATGCTGGACGTGGGGGTCGGCGCCCTCACGGACGTCTCCGACACGCTGGCCGTCTGGCGCGCGCTCTTCGATCCGGGCGAACGGGTGCTGCTTAAGGTCAACTGCATCGCCTACGGCGGCCCCACCCAGCCCGCCGTGACCTACGCCGTGGCTCAACGCCTGCAGGACGCAGGGCTTGCCGCCGATAACGTCCTCATCTTTGACCGCACCGATCGGGAGTTGGAATCCGCGGGATACACACTCAATGACGGAGCTCTGGGCGTGCAGTGCCACGGCGCGCGCGGCGAAGGATCGGAGGCTGCGCTGAGCCAGGCCACCGTCCGCTTCTACCGGGAGTTCGACGATTGCGACGCCATCGTCAATGTCCCCACACCCAAGCAACACGGCACGGCAGGCATCAGCGTGGCGATGAAGAACCACTACGGATCGGTAAACAGGCCCGGCGCGCTGCACGGCAACCGGTGCGACCCAGCCATCGCCGAGCTCAACGCCCAGCCCACCATCCGCGACAAGACGCGCCTCATCGTCGGCGCAGCGCTAAGGGTCAGCCCCGGCGATTGGAACCGGCCCGAGCGCGAAGACGCGTTGCTGCTATCGTTCGATCCGGTCGCCCTGGACACCGTCTCGCGCGACATCCTGGTGCGCCACCGGCAAGATAAAGGGATGAGCGTCGATTCCCTCATCAAGGGCGCTCCCCAGTTGAGCACCGCCCAATCGCTAAACCTGGGCGCGACCGACGCGGAATTTATCGACCTGCGCGAGGTCGTTTTGTAGTAGGAGGATGCGAGATGATGACGACGCGCATTGTGCTGATCCGTCACGGCCAGACGGCCTGGAACCGGGAGGCGCGCTTCCGCGGTCGATCCGACGTGCCACTGGAGGCGTTTGGTCTGAAGCAGGCAGAGGTGACGGGGCGCTACGTCGCCGCCCGCTGGCCGGCCGTCGCGGTCTATGCCAGCCCGCTGGGCCGCACGATGAAGACCGCCGAAGCCATCGCCCAGGCGCAAGGACTGACCGCGCAGCCGCTGGATGGACTGATCGACATCAACTTTGGTGAGTTCCAAGGGCTCCTGGCAACAAAGGCCGAACAACGCTACCCCGAGCTCTTCCACGCCTGGATGGAGGCCCCTCACACGGTGCACTTTCCCGGCGGGGAGAGCCTGGGCGTCGTGCGCAACCAGGTGACAGCTGCGCTCGACGAGGTCGTCGCCCGCCACGAGAGGCAGACCGTCGCGCTGGTCTCGCACACCGTCGTCAACCGCGTGCTGCTGTGCGTCGTACTGGGCTGGGGCAACGATCGCTTCTGGCACATGGGGCAAGAGACCTGCGCGGTGAACGTCTTTGACGTGGCGGAGGACGGCGCTTTCACCATCATCCAATTGAACGACACCGGCCACCTGCAGAGTATCGAGGAATAGAAACCATGCCAAATATAGCACAAAGCCGCCCCGCGGGGCGGCCTCGCGCGTCTAGGTCCCCCTGGCAAGGGGATAAAGCTACTTGAGCTCGACGACAGCGCCAGCTTCCTCCAGCTTGGCCTTGGCGTCCTCGGCTGCGTCCTTGCCAACGCCCTCCATCGCGGTGCTGGGAGCGCCGTCCACCAGGTCCTTGGCCTCTTTTAGACCCAGTGAGGTGAGCTGCCGCACGGCCTTGATGACCTCGATCTTCTTGGGGCCAATTTCCTTGATGATGACGTCAAACTCGGTCTGCTCCTCCTCGGGCTCAGTAGCAGCCGCCATAGGCATCGCCGCCATCGCGACGGGCGCCGCCGCGCTTACACCCAACTTTTCCTCCAGCATCCCGACCAACTCGGACGCTTCGAGCAACGTGAGCTTGCTGATTTGCTCTGCGATCTTTTCCAAATCTGCCATTTTTCCTTTTTCCTCCTGAATTCTACACTCGTGTGTATGTTTGTTTGTGATTGATGTACTTTGACCTAGGCGGGCTCAGCCACCTGCTCCAACCCACCGCCAGATTCCTGCAGCTTGTCCACGTAGGCCTGCAAGACATTGAGCACCTGCCGGATTCCGCTGGCGACGAGGCCGACCACCTGACCGGCGGGCGCGTTGATGGTGCCAAGCACCTGGGCCAGGAGAACCTCGCGCGACGGAAGCTTGGCGATAGCACGCACCTCGTCCGCGCCAAGTACCGAGGTCCCTAGCACGCCGCCCTTGATCGCCAACGACTCCAAGTCCTTGGCCGCGTCTGTCAACGCCTTTGCCACCGGCGGCACCTCGTCGTAACAAAAGCTGACGGCCGTTGGCCCGATCAACCACTCGTCCGGCAGCGACAGATCAACCTCCCTCAACGCCAACGCCAGCAGGCGATTCTTGACGACCTGGAACTTGCCGCCGATAGGACGCATCGCCTTTCTGACCTGGCTCACCTCGTTCACGCTCAGCCCCCGGTAATCAGCAAGGATGATCCCCTTGCACTGCTTGAGCTGCTCGGCGTATGCGGCGACGAGCTCGACCTTTCTCTGCTTTGAAATTGCCAATCCTGCTCACCTCCTCTTTAACTAAAAATCCCCGCGCCCACCGACGCGGGGACATTCTGCACCCAATTCACAATTGGATAACGATGTCTTGCCTCGGCGGGTCACATTAAGCGCTGTAGAACCTACGGGTTCTCGCGCACCTGCTTTCTTCGGCTATAAATTGTGAGATACCAAACTCTAGACTGAAGGCTCCAAATCCTGCGCCTGCACCGGATCGACCTTAATTCCAGGCCCCATCGAGGATGTGACCGTAATCTTGCGCATATACACACCCTTAGTAGCAGGCGGCCTGGATTTCTTGATCACGTCCACCACGGCGGCAAAGTTATCGAGCAACTTCTCAGCCGAGAAGCTGGCTTTGCCAATGGATATGTGCAGGTTCGAGGTTTTGTCCAGACGGTACTCCACGCGGCCCGCCTTCGCCTCCTGGATCAAGCGCGGAAGATCCTCCTCCGGCGCTACCGTGCCAGCCTTGGGATTGGGCATCAGCCCGCGCGGGCCCAGCACGCGCCCCAAACGCCCCACCTTGCCCATCATCTCCGGCACGGCGATGGCCACATCAAAGTCTGTCCAACCACCCTGAATCTTTTCCATCCACTCGTCATCGGAGGCAACGTAATCGGCGCCAGCCTCCCGAGCGATCTTTTCCCCCTCGCCAGCGGCAAAAACCAGCACGCACACCGTTTTACCCAGGCCTTGGGGCAACAGGATCGAGCCACGCACCTGCTGGTCGGAGTGGCGTGGGTCGACTCCCAGTCGGAAGTGCACGTCGATCGTCGCATCGAAATTGGCGTAGCTGGTCTCCTTGACCAAGGGCAACGCCTCCTGCGGCGAGTAGAGCCGCTCACGGTCAACTTTTTCAAGTGCTTCCCGATACTTCTTTCCTCGTCTTGACATGATCTCTCCTTTGTGGTTCTAGCGGGCGGGAATTTGTGTCGGAATTCCTTGACCCTCCCACGAACTCATCACCAAACTGGCCCAGTAAAGAGAGCCGCCTAGTCGGTGATGGTAATTCCCATACTCCGTGCTGTGCCCTCGATCGTGTGCATTGCACCCTCTAGATCGATAGCATTGAGGTCCTTCATTTTGAGTTGGGCAATCTCCTCCAACTGAGCCCGGGTGACACTCCCCACCTTCTCCCGATTGGGCTCACCCGATCCGCGCTCCACCCCGGCAGCCTTGCGCAACAAGTCGGGCGCAGGCGGCGTCTTGAGCACAAACTTAAACGAGCCATCATGGTAGATCGTGATCTCGGCCGGGATAATGTTTCCCACCTGGCTGGACGTGCGGGCATTGTACTCTTTACAGAATTGCATGAGGTTGATGCCGTGCTGCGCCAGCGCAGGCCCTACCGGAGGAGCCGGATTGGCCTTACCAGCCTCGATCTGCAACTTCACAACAGCCTTGACTTTCTTCATTTTCCTCCACCCCAAATCTAAAGGGCGCCAAGCGCCCTCCTAGGTTTTCTCCACTTGCAGGAAATCCAGCTCGACCGGCGTCTCGCGCCCAAAGAACGAAACCAGTACGCGCACCTTGGCCCGCTCCATATCGATCTCCTCAACTACCCCAATGAACTCGTTGAAGGGCCCATCGATTATGCGCACCTTCTGTCCCTGCCTGAACGTGACTTTGATCTTGGGCGCTTCGGCCTCCATGCGCTTCATGATGGACTGCACCTCTTCGGGGCGCAAGGGAGTCGGCTCGTTCCCCATCCCCACGAACCCGGTGACGCCCGGCGTGTTGCGCACCACGTACCAGGAATCATCGTTCAGAAGCATCTGCACCAGGATGTAACCTGGGAAAACACGCCGTTCGACTGTGCGCCGCTTCCCGTCACGCACCTCGATCTCATCCTCGGTTGGAACCACCACCTGGAAAATCTGATCCTGCATCTGCATCGTCTCGATGCGCTGTTCCAGGTTGTGCTTGACCTTGGCCTCGTAGCCCGAGTAACAGTGGATGACATACCAGGCGCGGCCATCGGCAGGCACCTCGATCTCGGCAGGCTCAATCTCGCCCTCAGCCTCCTCAAGCACCCCCTCAGTTTCACCCTCAGCAACCACGACTGCCGCAGCCTCCGGTGCTTCGATCGGTCGCGCCTCCTCGGCGGCCTCATCTTCCTCAGGCACTTCCACATCCCCAACCTCGGCCTCGAGCGCCTGCGGCTCCTCGACAACCTCATCTTCCTCGGATGCTTCTTCGCCTTCAGCCTCAGCAGCCACGACTGCCGCAGCCTCTGGCGCCTCGACTGGTTGCGCCTCCTCGGCGGCCTCATCTTCCTCAGGCACTTCCACATCCCCAACCTCGGCCTCGAGCGCCTGCGGCTCCTCGACAACCTCATCTTCCTCGGATGCTTCTTCGCCTTCGGCCTCAGCAGCCACGACTGCCGCAGCCTCTGGTGCCTCGACTGGTTGCACCTCCTCAGCGGCCTCATCTTCCTCAGGCGCTTCTACATACCCAGTCTCGGCGGGCAGAACAGCTGCAATCTCCGCGACCTCGGGCACCTGCTCATCCGCTACGCCAGGGGCGGCTTGTGACGCTTCGTTTTCCTCTTCTGCCTCAGGCTGTACCTCGACCAACTCCAGGGCAGCCCCAATCTCTTCAGAGTGCATCTCTATACCTGCCTAACCTACTGCGCCCTCCGCAGACTCAGTATCACGAGGGCCGCGATGCTCCCAACCACGGCGACGCTCGCAATGACAATAGCAAAGACCTGTCGCTTGACGAGCCCGCTCAACTCCAAAGAAAACAAATAATCCAACAATCCCAGGAAAAGAGCCATCGATATGGTCACCACCAAAACGATCCTGGTCAACCCCCACGCCTCCTGGCGGGTGGGCCAACGCACCTTGCGCAATTCCGCACGCGTATCGCGTAAGTAGCGTATGACGGCGTTATCCTTTTTCACCTTTTTCGCTTTTGTTTTCGCCACGTCACATATCCCCCCGTGATAAATCACGCAAGCGGCCAGTTCACCTACACTTCAAGACACCGCCTATACGCATGGCGGTGTCTTGACACCTCAGGCAGGCGAGGCAGGAATTGAACCCGCAACCTACGGTTTTGGAGACCGTTGCTCTGCCAAATTGAGCTACTCGCCTGTGCTCCCTACTTCGTCTCGCGGTGCATCGTATGCTTACGACAACGAGGACAATACTTGTTCATCTCAAGACGGTTAGGGTCATTGCGCCGATTCTTCTGGGTCGTGTAGTTATGCTCCCTGCACTCTGTGCAAGCAAGCGTGATTACTGTACGAACTGCTTTCTTTGCCATTCCATCACCTAAAATATACCGAGATTACCAAAGCCCACGATGGGACTTGAACCCATGGCCACACCCTTACCAAGGGTGTGCTCTACCGACTGAGCTACGTGGGCACGCTTCCACCACAGTTTGGACTATGAGCCACAGATCACCCACCGGCCGCGCCCAATTTTACCTCATTTCCCCGGCATGTCAACCTCAAAAATCGCCCAGCGGTCTATCACCCCTTATCCCGCTCAGGGCAAGCCCCGACCAGAGCAGCGACACCCCGCAGCCAAGCCCCTGCCTCCTCGCCCCAGACCTGATCCAGGTTTCGGTAGTCACTCTTGCGGATGGACTCACTCAGTTGATCGACCAACCGCTCCCAGACAACCCGTTGCACATTTACCAGAGCTTCATAGGCTGCTTCCTTGCGCACCCGAGCCAGCGCCTGGCGAAAGTGAGGCAGACATAGACCGTCGGAAGCCTCGTACTCGGCCAGCAGATTGTCCTCACCAACCAGGCTGTGAACCAGCGTATCCAGATAAATGCCCTCCATCTTGTCGGCCCACACACAGGCCGGACACGGCGCTTCAGGCTCAAGCCGAGAGACCAGCTCCGCCGTAGCAGCCGATGGTTGCTTTGAATCCACCGCCTCCTGCACACGGCGTAGCGACAGCGAAGGCAGCGCGCGAAACGTGGCTTCGTCCATGGTTTTGAGCAAGCTCTGCAACACATCACGCGCGATGATGGCGACACCCACCGACGCAGCAGCGCGCACCAGAGCCCAGCCGTGCTCGTGGCAAAAACCCCGCGCCTGCCGTATATCGCGCCGCCTGGCAGGATCGTTCACGCTTTCCCAAAGCAGCGTGTCCAGAAACCGATTCGCAGAGCCAGTCCTCAAGCGACACACAGCACAACTTGGCTGGGCCAGTGCATCGCGCAACTCGAAGAAGCTCATCGCTCCTTCACGTCGTTTCATAGCGTCTCCACCTGCCGCCGATTATAGCACCGAGCAACAGGTCCGTCAATCACAAGCGCAGGATGGTCAAATTATGACGATGATAATTTGACAAATTACGGAGGCCGTGCTAGAATTCGCCCGATTTTCAGTGGCCGTGAACTTTCCAGAAAGCTTGAGCGGCAAATCGGCCAGAAACATGTCCAACAGACACCCACTCAGCCTAGCGCGCAATGCGCTCCCTGAGCTTTCGGGAAGGTAGTCGACGACAGGAGCAAGGTTTTGCAATCCACTCGCGAACGCATCCTGAATATCCTTAAGGAACGTGGCCAGGCAACGGTCGATGATCTGAGCCAAGAATTGAGCCTGACCGCCGTCACCGTGCGTCATCACCTGGATATCCTCCGTGGGGAAGGACTCGTCGCGCCCCCACTGATCCACCGCCGCAAAACGCCGGGCCGCCCTCAATACGTCTACACCCTGTCCGACAAGGCGGACTCCTTTTTCCCCAAGCGATACGGTCATCTGGCCAACCTGCTCCTCGACGAGATGCGGCTATATCTCTCACCCGCCGAAGTGGACCAGGTGATGGAGAGCATCGGCGAGCGTATCGCCAGTCAGGCCAACTTACCGATGAAGGATGGCTTCGAAAGCCGCCTCATCGCTGCCACAGAGTTTCTAAACGAGCTGGGGTACATGGCTCGCTGGGAACGGCAGGAGGATGGCGATTATGCGCTCCACATCGCCAATTGTCCCTACGAAGAAGTGTCCCGCCAGGATCAACAGGTCTGCACGATCGACATGACATTGTTGACCCATCTTTTGGGCACGTCCCCCCAACGCATCTCGTGGTCAGCCCAGGGCGATCAGGACTGCAGCTACCTGATCCACCCTACCGACGAGTAATCACCCTCGGAGCACGTATGTCCCTCAAGACGACGCTGATCTTTGCAGGTATCGCCGGGCGCGGCTTTAGCTCGCTCAAACAAGGGATGGACGCCGGCTGGATCTCTCACGGCCTGGCCTCCCTCAGCGCCGCCGCCAAAACCCAGGGGTTCGAGATCGATCTGATCGACCTGCGGGCCTTGAATGGCTGGGATCATTTCCGCGAGATACTGGCGGAACGCAATCCCGACGTCGTCGGCGTGACGATGATGAGTGTGGACTATAACCCCGCCCGCCAGGCCGTCGCCATTGCCAAGGAGGTCAAACCAGAGATCGTCACCATCATCGGTGGTCCGCACGTCACCATCTCGCTGGAGGATTCGCTGCGCATTCCGCACGTCGACTATCTCGTGACTGGGGAAGGAGAGGTGACCTTTCCAAGGCTACTGCAACTGATCGAGGAAAGTGACGCGCCCCCGCACCGCGTGCTGCGCGGCGTGACGCCCAATCTCGACGCCATCCCCTTTGCCGACCGCGACCTGTTCCTCGACGAGTGGCGCAAGTGGGGCTACGACATCGACTCGCCCGAGGTGCCTTTCGTCGAGGAGCTGCCGCCGCCGTTCGCCACCATCATCGCCGGGCGGGGCTGCATCTATAACTGCGCCTTCTGCAAGCCGGGGGAGGACTATCTCTTCGGCAAGCGCACCCGCCGCCGCAGCGTCGATAACGTCATCCAAGAACTACATATGCTGGTGGACAAGTACCACCTCGCCTCCTTCATGTTCCACGACGACTGCCTGACCGAGGATCGAGAGTGGGTCATGGAGTTCACCGAAAAGTACATCACCGAGGGCTTTGGCCTGCCCTTCTTCTGCCAGACCCGCGCCGACATCGTCGTCAAGCACGAGGATATGGTGGCGCGCATGGCCGAGGCCGGGCTGCGCGGCTACT
>CAZWPV010000072.1:0-9303 GCA_964635485.1 uncultured Anaerolineales bacterium | reverse complement strand
TGACGACGATGGGCCGGTCGCCCTCCCCGCCGGAGCCGTAGGTGAAGGAGCCCCAATAAGCGTTCTCCCAGTCGACGGCCACAAGCACGTCGTTTGCCCGCAGGTCGGCCCAGTAGTCGAGCCAGGTGTAGTCGCCCGTCTCGCCAAAGTGGCCGATGGTGGCCAGTATAAAGGCCAACCCCGGCGACGATTGAGCGGCGTCCTCCACTACCGTCAGACCCTTGTATTCAGGCTGGGTTAGGTCCTCCAGGCTTGCAGGCGGGGCCAAACCCTGCTCATCGAACCAGCCCTTGTCATAGTTCAAGCAGACGTCGCCATAGTCCACGGGCAGGGCGCGGTGCTGGGGATCGAGTTCCAGATTGTCGGGGATCTTGGCCAGCAGCGGCGAGTTGTAGGGCTGGAAGATGTCGGCATCCAGAGCTCGGCTGAGGAAGGTGTTGTCCACGCCGTAGAGCACGTCGGCTTGGGGGTTGTCGGCGCTGAGGATGGCCTGGCTGAGCATTCCCCCCACATCGCCGGTCTCCAGAATCTCGATCTTGGCGTTGTGCTGTTTTTCGAAGGCGGCGATGACCTCGTCGCTGATGGCAAAGCTGTCGTGGGTCATCAGCCGCAGTGTTCGAGGCTCTGGTGGTGCAGTGGCCTCCGGGGTCTCGGTGGGGGTTGCTGGGGTAGGGGCAGCACAAGTGCAACCTACCAACAACACAGCCAGCCCAATTAGAGTGAACACAGTCGTGTGTTTCATCCTTTACCTCCAATTGTCTACTCTTTCACTCGCGTGCGTGCTTGACGACACACAGGAGCAACCCGCGCCGCACGCGCACGTGGGCCTGCTTCCCGGTTAATATGTTGCTCACGCCTCGCGCTGGCCCGAAGCGCAGGGTGTCTTCGTCGAGTGGCCATTCCAATCCCTCGGCTGTCACGCCCTCCGTGTCGCCTCCCAGTGGGATGAGGGACACGGTGTCTCCGGGCTGCCCCTTGATCGTCGCCCCGTTCTGGATGAGGAACGCCTCCTGCGCACCCTCGACGATGCGCACGTCGGCGCCTTTCAGCGCGGGCAAAGCCAGCAGCAGCACGTTGGCGATGGTCTGGTCGAGCCGCCCGCCTAAAGCACCCAGGATGGTGATCTCTGTCGCGCCTTTTTCCACCGCGTGGAGGAGTGCCAGCTCCAGATCGGTCTCGTCCTTGCGGGGCGAGAAGCGGACGATCTGCGAGCCGGCTGCTTCCAGGCGCGCCTGATCATCGGGCGAGAGCGAGTCGAGGTCGCCGACGACGATGTCGGGGGTCACGCCGGCGGCCAGCACGTGGTGTGTCCCCCCGTCTGCGGCGATGACGAGAGTGTCGGGTTGCAGCAGGCTGCGTGCCTCTTGCGGATTGGCCAACTCTCCGTTGGCAAAGATGATGACGCGCATGGTCACTCCAAAGAAAAACGCCCCGGCCAGCGGGGCGTTTGTCGTGTTTCGACATCGTCTCCCTTCGCTGGCATTATCCAGATCAGGTTCCGAGGGTCGGTGCCGGTGTCCACCGTGGGCGGTGGCAAGGGCACCCTCTCAGCCTGGCTCCCCAAGCTCCCCTTCTGGTCTTGTTTCATAAAGTGCGTGTGCAGATACACACGAAATTATACTACATTTTCATCTACTTGCCAACAAAGCCTCGTTATACTTCTGGTATAGGTGCTTCGGGGCTGATACGGCGAATCTTTTCGACGATCCGCTCTCGTTCGGCGAGATCCTTGGCCTGTGCTAAGCGTTGGCGCAGATAGCGTACCTTCCGCCTGCGGGTCTGCCGCCGGGTTCGTTTCCGATCTTTCTCTGTTCGCATTCCCTTCTACTCACCTCCTTTTGTGAGCGACTTTTTACGGATACACCCGTTTCAGCATCCGCGGGAAGGGTATTGTCTCCCGCAGATGGTCGATGCCACAGATCCAGGTCACGGTGCGCTCCACGCCCAGGCCGAAGCCGGAGTGGGGCACAGAGCCGTATTGCCGCAGGTCGATGTACCATTCGAACGCCTCGCGCGGCAGCTCCCACTCGTCGAGCCGCTGGAGCAGCAGGTCGGGATCGGAGATGCGCTCCGAGCCGCCAGTAATCTCCCCGTACCCCTCTGCGGCCAGCAGGTCGACGCTCTTGGAGACCTCTGGCCGGTCAGGCCAGGGTTCCATGTAGAATGCCTTGGCGCGGGTGGGGTAGCCGTAGACGAAGACGGGCTTGTCGAATTGCTTGGTCAGCTCCGTCTCGTGCGGCGAGCCAAAGTCGTCGCCCCACTCGATGGCCAACTGAGCTCTCAATTCCTCGTCGTGCGTCTGCTCGCGGATCTGTGCCAGCATCTCCAGCGCCTCGTCGTAGGAGATGCGGGGGAAGGGAGGCGTCACTTTTTCCAGGTGGCCGGTATCCCGCTCCAGCAACGCCAGCTCCTGTGCCCGCTCGCGCAGGCAGGTCTGGACGATGTGGGAGACAAACTGCTCCTCGATCTCCATCAGGCCGTCGAGGTCACAGAAGGCGGCCTCCGGCTCCACCATCCAGAACTCGGTCAGGTGGCGGCGGGTTTTGGATTTCTCTGCCCGGAAGGTGGGGCCGAAGCAGTAGACGCGTCCGAAGGCGTAGATGTCGGCCTCGTTGTAGAGCTGGCCGGATTGGGCCAGGAAGGCCGGTTCGCCAAAGTAGTCGGTCTCGAACAGCGTGGTCGTGCCCTCGCAGGCGGCGGGTGTCAAGATGGGGGTATCCATGTTGACAAAGCCGTTATCGTCCAGCCACTCGCGGATGGCGCGGATGACGGTAGCCCGCACGCGCAAGACCGCCCATTGTTGCTGCGAGCGGATCCACAGGTGGCGGTTGTCCATCAGGAACTCGATGCCGTGCTCCTTGGGCTGGATGGGGTAGTCTTGAGCAAGTTGAAGCACCTGCAGGTTGCTTACGCCGATCTCGTAGCCGCCGGGAAGGCCCGGTGCGCGCATGTCCTCGCGCACGGTGCCGGTGACGGTGACGGACGATTCCTGTGTCAGGCTCGTGGCTACCTCGAACACCTCCGGGCTGACCTCCTTCTTGAAGACGACGCACTGGATAAAGCCGGTGCCGTCGCGCACCTGAAGGAACTGGAGCTTGCCCTTGTCGGTGTGGCTGTAGAGCCAGCCTTGGATGGTGACTTTTTCGCCCACGTGTTTGGCGACATCCTGGATGCGGATAGTTTTGGCCATAGGTATCTCTCCTCTTGTTGCTTCTTAGGGGATTGTACCGCAGAATAGGGGAGGGGGCAAGATGCAGGAGGCGGGACGAGCCTATGCCGGTATGATTCTGCGCAGCGGCTCTGGCAGGAGTGGGGCCAGTGCGGCGCGCTCCTCAGGTGTGAGGGCGCGCAGGAGGAGCAGCGCTACCGGGTAGACGATCACGCCGGCCAGGAGCGCCAGCGCCGGGCTGACGATCGAGATACCCCACACCACACTACCCATCAGGAGCGCGGCCAGCGCCACCCGCCAGAGTAGCTTGCCCCAGCCTATCGGTCCCAGGTGGCGGCGCAGGTCGGCGTAGAACAGCACCGCAAGCAAGAGCTCCCCACCGACGATGATGCAGGCGGAGGCCACGTAGCTGAACCTGCCCACGAACAGCAGGTTCATCGCCACGGCAAAGATCACGCGCGCGGCGGAGGCCAGCATCACCTGCCGCTGGCGGTCGAGGGCGATAAGGACGTAGTTGGTGAGGCTGTTGAACCAGCCGAACAAGGCCGACCAGATCAGGATTTGCAGAACGATCGCGCCGTGTGGCAGGAATGCCGGCCCGCTGAGGAATCCCACCAGGAACCTGGCCAGCAGGGTGAGCAGTATGGCCGCCGGGGTTGCTAACATCATCAGTAGTTTTGTGGACAGGCGATATGACTGTCGTAGGACCGCCTTGTCCTTGGCTGCTTGGCGGGATAGCACCGGAAAGACGGCAGGAATAAAGAACTGAGGGATGATCTGAAGCGTGTTCAGCCACTTGTAGCCGGCGTCGTACCAGCCGACGGCCTTGTCTCCTTGCAGGGGTTTTAGCAGCAGCACATTGATGCTGGGGAAAAGGGTCTGTAGCAGTATGGATGCCGTCACCGGCCAGCTTTCGACCAGTATCGCGCGCTGCAGGGACCAAGCGATCCCAGCCGGCTTGTGCGGTGTGTCGGTCCAGATGTGCCGGCGTGCCAATATTGCCAAAATGACCAGCGTCGCTATGTTGGTCAAGATGACGGTCCCAGCCAACCCTACGATTCCCAGACCGCCCACCAACGCAATAGCGCCCAAAACGACCCTGACGATTGCGGTTGCGGTTTGGGCCATAGCGGGAAACTCGTGTTTCTCGTACGCGCGGAAGAACGCGGTCAAGCTGTTGGCCAGGGTGAACGGTAGTAAGCCCACGCAGAGCAATACGAGAGTCCACGCCGTCTCGGGTTCCAGTGGCGAGATCAAGGTTTGCCACCCGCCGAGGAATGCACCCACGGCCGGCACGATGCCAAGGAGGAGCAGCAGGCGCAATATCGTCGTGTTGACAAAGATCGATCGCGCGCGGCTGCGGTCGCGGGATACCTCTCTTATCACGTACAGCTCCAGGCCAAAGTCGGCGATGACGGCAAACCAGAAGTAGGCCTGGGCGGCCCAGACGTAGCGCCCGACGCCCACCGGTCCCAGCGCGCGGGCCATCAGCATGCCGAAGGCAAAGTCGATGGCCTTGATAAAGAGGTTGAGGACGATGGGCGCGATCGAGTTCTTGGCCACGCGCTTGACGGTGCTGGCGTCGTCCTCCTCGCGGTAAAAGAAACGCCATAGGTATAGGCCGATCAGAAAGAGCACGGCCATCCCGGCGATAAAGCTGACGAACGCCCCCACCTTTATGCTATCTGGGCTGTACTTGAAGCGCACCGTCCAATTGCCCGGTTCCAACTGCACGCCACGGAAGGTACCGTTCACGCGGTGGACTTGAACCTCGGTTTCGTTTTCCTCGCCCGTTCCCTGTGGCCGCACGAAGGCCTTCCAGCCAGGAAAGTACGAGTCGGCCAGCACGAGCCAACTGGATTCGGAGATGGTCACGTCCACAAACACTTCATTGTTTGTGTAGCTGGTTACCGGCTGTGGGACAGCAGTCGCGGGATTTGCGATTTGCGATTTGCGATTTGCGATTTCGACGATGACATAGTTGCGCGGATCGTAGGACTGCACGGCGGTGCCGAAATCGTCGGTCTCTACTGTGGCCGAGGCCGGTAGGGTGAAAGCACGCGCTATCACGCCCAGGTTCTCGTAGACCCGCACGGCGTCGTCCTCGTAGACCAGCTTGTACTTGTAGCTTTCGACCTCCGCCTCTGTGACGACGTACTTGACGTTGAGCAAGTCGGTGAGGGGGCTGTAAAGGCTCGACTCCTTGTGAAAGGAGGCAATGCGGTTGTAGGGCGTCTCGTCCTGCGGCTCGATCAGCGCCATATAGTCGCGGTACTGGTCGGTGAACAGCGAATCGTAGCCGTCGACGGATTGGAGGCCGTGGAACATCCCCACGTTGGCGTTCATCGTCTTGGCGCCGTGCGGGGTGAAGGAGGCGTAGCGCCAAATGGTGGTATCTTGCTGCAGGAACTCGACCGCCGCCGGGACATAGTCCAGCAGGGCAGGATCGACGGTGGGCGCAAACCCCGCGCTCCAGGTGACCAGGTCTAGTACCAGTACGACCACGGCCAGGAGTTCCCATACCGGCCGCCGCCGGATAAAGATGGGGCAGCGGCTCACTCGCAGGACGATGCCCGTCGCCGTCAGCAGCAGACCAAAGAGCGCCACCCACGGAAACTCGTAGGAGTAGAAGGCGAGGTGGTTTGGGAAGGCTGCCGAGAACATTTCCCTCCGCGATGCAAAGAAGCGGAATATCCATTCGAAGATCTGCTCGACCTGGGGGAAGAAGAGCCGGCTGGCCACCAATGCCACGAGCGTTCCCGCACCGCCCCAAAAAGCCAGCCCGGCGAGCAGGGTGGTCAGAGAGAAGGAGGAGTTGAGCAAGAAGAGATTAACGAGCGGGGATTGCTTTTTCTCGCGCGTTTGTTTTAGTTGGCGTTCCCGGCTTTTAGCGACGGCGTCGATGCCAAATCCCGCCAGCGTGGCGACGCAGAGTGTGAGTGGGAATATCCATCGAAACGGTGAGTGGGACTGGTTGAAGGATGGCAGCGAGTAGATTATGGCGTAGAGTGGCGTGCCGAACACACAGCCGAGGGAGAAGATGGTCAGCAGGGTGAAGAAGGGGATGTGAGGATGGCGGAACCAACCAACCAGCCAACCAACTGACCTGTTTGTCGGCTTGTTAGTTAGTTGGTTTGTTAGCACTGCGATGACCGCCAGAAACAGCGGCAGCAGTCCCAGGTAAGCACCGCCCTCGACATAGTTCTTGATGCCCCAGTCGATGTATTGCCCGTTGGAGAATCTCGGCGCGGGCGTCCAGCGCCAGGTGAAGAGATCAAAATAGCCGTGGTGGGCCGGGTTGCCGAAGAAGTGGGGGATGCCAAACGCGATCACGCGCAGTTTGGGGTAGGCCCAACCAAGCACGTCTTGCAGGCTCGCCGCCGCATCACCGCCGCGGAAGCTGGTGTTCACCACTTCGAGATACGGTATGAATTGCACCGCACCCAACGCCAGACCGAGGACGAGCATCACTGTCAACCAGATCATTGCGCGGCGGGAATTAACAAACCAGCCAATCAACCGACTAACCAGTCCTCGTTTGTTAGTTTGCTGGTTCGCTGGTTGGCTAATGAGGCGCCAGGCTGCATACACTCCGGTCACCAACAAGACGATCCCTGTGTTCTCGGCGTGGCCGGCCAGCATCTGGAAGCCCAGGGCCGCCGCGCCCAGGAGCGCCCACGGCAGCGTCGCCGGTCTCTGGCTTAGCGCGGGTTGTTGTTGGATGATCAACTCGACCATCGCCAGGATGAGGGGCAGCCACGATGCGGCGGCGATGATCATCGGGTGCGGCACGGACGATACGACCATAAAGCCACTGAGCTGGAAGGTGATTCCGGCGATCAGGCCGCCTAAACGACGTATCCCCAGTACGCGAGCAAAGATGTATGTAAAGATGCCGGCCAACCCCAGTTGCAGCCAGGCGAAGATGCCGTAGGCCCGCCACAGCGGCAGGACGTAGAAGACGATACTGAGGGGGTAGAGCGCCGAGTGCTGCCCGTTGGCCTGAAAGGGGTGCCCGGCAAAGATGTAGGGATCCCAGAGGGGGAGCCGATCCGTGAGCGATAGTTCGTCGTTGCGGATCGATTCTAGGATGAAGCCTTTCCAGGCATAGTTCTGCAGGATCAGGTCGGAGACGAGGTGGTTATGCGGGTAATCGACGCCGAGATCGGCAGCAGCCTCCCGGTAGGGCTCGAACAGGAATAGGTTATCGGCCGGCAGCAGGGTCTTGGTCCCCAGGGCTACCGGCGTGTAGAGTAGGAGAGGAAGGAATAGCAGGAGTAGTAGAATACCCAGATCGGGTAGGTGGTTGCTTTGCTTCAAACGGATCATACAGTCAATTGACCGCTGGCCTGCGGTGACGATATTTTAGCCGCACTTCAAATATTCGCAGCGCTGCCTCAATTTTGACCGCCATCGACATCTTGGACTTGCCGATACGCCGATCCTCGAAATAGATGGGAATTTCTAGGACGCGGTAGCCCAGTTGCTCTGTCGCGTAAGCCATCTCGACCTGGAAGATGTAGCCACGCGAGCGAATGCAGTTGCTTATGCCGATGCCTTCCAGCGCCTCTCGCCGCCAGCATTTGAAACCGGCGGTCGCATCCTTGACCTTGCACCCCAGGATCAGCCGGGTGTAGACACTATTGGCCCACCAGGAGAGCAGCCAGCGCCCCCAACTCCAGCGTTCGTCTGTCTTACCCCCCCCCACGTAGCGCGAGCCGACCACTACGTCGTAATCTTTGATGTGCTCAAGGAACTGGGGAATGTATTTGGGTGAATGAGAGAAATCACAATCCATCTGCACGATATAATCAGCGTTGTGTTCTATCGCCCAATTAAACCCAGCGATGTAAGCCAGTCCAAGCCCGCGTGGGCCGGTGCGGTGCATCACGTGGAATCGGTTTGGATGCTCGGCGGCCAACTCATCGGCAATAGCACCCGTGCCGTCGGGGGACTCGTCGTCTACGATCAGTATTTCCAGCTTGGGAATATCCAGGGCGAAGAGCGCCTCGGCCATAGGCCTGATGTTCTCGGCCTCGTTGTACGTGGGGATGACGACGACCAGTTTCACAGTAAATACCTTGGAGTGACATAAAGACCCCGGCCATGTGCAGAGTATGACTCTGCTGGCCGGAGTCGGTTTTGACAATCAAGCTCCCGACAGCACATCTTGGGCTGGATTTGATTTGGGCTTAACTTACTTCTGCTGAGCCTCGATGCTGGCGCGCTTCAAGTCCGCCAGATTGGAAAAGAGACCTTTCGAAGGGCTGAGCACGCCCATCGCAACTTCCAGGCGTGGCAAATTGGCCTTAGAGTTCTTTTGCCCGGCCTCCCAATCTGAACGGGGATAGAAGAAGGCCATTGCTTCCTTCAGCCGTACCGTGAGAGCTCGTTGCACTTGTTCAACTCTGTCTGGCGCGACGATGACGAAAAAGTTGACGTCGTCCAGGTGACCCACAAATGCGTTGGGATCTTGGCTCTCGCTTACAACGTGGTTCAGCATGAGGGCCACTGCGCGCATGACATCGTCTCGTGCCACAAAGCCGTACACGTCGGAGAACTCGTCCAGCCCGCACAGTCCCACAGAGAGCATCGCCCAGTCAGAGGTATTCAACAGCTCGCGTAGGCGCTCGTCGGATAAGGAGGGGCCTGGCAGGCCGGTGACGAAGTGGGACATCTGCTCCAAGTTGGAGCGGCGCAACACGTTGCGTACACGCAGGCGCAGTTCCTGGATGTCAAATGGCTTGGTAATATAGTCCACAGCGCCCAGTTTCAGGCCCTGCAGTTTATCTGAGCGCTCGCGCTTTTCGGTCAGAAAGATGATCGGCACCAAGGCGGTGCGCCGTTGGCTGCGCAACTGTCTACACACTTCGTAGCCGTCAATGTCCGGCAGGCGGATGTCCAGCACGACGAGATCTGGGACGGTTTTTTCCACAAAAGCCAGGGCATCTTTTCCCCAGCCTACCGAGGTAACCTCGTAGCCTTGTGTCTTGAAGTACGAGGTTAGCATTTCTGCCGTATTTGGTTGGTCTTCTACGACGAGGATATGAGGAACTCCCGCCACGTTCTCTCCCTCCTCCTTTAGAGTATCTAGCCTATGGGCTCCTTGTAGATCGCGAATGTGCACGTCTCCC
>CAZWPV010000071.1:7781-9314 GCA_964635485.1 uncultured Anaerolineales bacterium | reverse complement strand
CCTATCTGGTGCACCGCTCGATAAGAACGGTTCTGGAATTGAGTCCAGGACGCCGAATAGAAATACCAATCCCCACTTGGCAAGAAGCCCTTGTCCAAGCCATCACTGCTGCCGGCTGTGTTCCACGGTGGGAGCACCTCAACATGGGAATCCAGCTTGAATAACCCACAACAACCGCGGCTCGCACTTGGCCGCAGCCACGCGAAGGCTCAAGTCCCGGCCACCAGGCTACCTCATTTCAACATTCCAAGAGTTTTGACAGATATATGACCGCAGTTATATTCGACATCCTAATAGCTATTGTGGGGTGGATATTCACAATCCACAAAATCCATGCCGTACGGCTTCGACATGATCGGCCCGTGTTTTGCACTTGGCTGTTCGCGTCGCTCTTTGCAATTGGAACGACACTACGGATAACATATGTCCATGCAGCGGTTGATGCATTATTGAGTGTACCCAACATTGCCTGGTTACTATCATACACCATCCTATCTGTAGCGATGTATGCGGTTGCTTCGGGTTGCTATGCCATGGTGCAATCCAAGGATCCATGGTGGTTGAAACCCAGCTTAGCCACTGTTCTATCGGTCCTGGTGATCATTTATCTAGTTGGAATTGCCAATACCCCATCACACCCCGACTACTCTATTCCTCGAAATGTCCCCGATGTGTTTTTCATGAACTTCTTCTACGCATACCTTGCACTTGCGCTCAGAGTCGCATTAGCTACCGCCACTTACCTCTCTCGCCACGAGAAAAATCCCCGACAACGTTTTCGATGGAAGCTGCTCGCTTCAGCCTGCTGGGTCGGAGTCATCTTCTGCTTCTCGCGCACAGCATTTGTTACCTTGACGTATTTCTATCCCAATCTCCCAGGTCTACACATCATAGGTCTTGTCGAGAGTGTCTCAATCATCGTCTCTGCACTGCTGTGGCCACTATACGCTGTGTCCAACAGGATATACGCAGTGTCAAACTCCGTGTCGACATTTGTGGCACAGGCGACCACACTTCGCAATCTCAACCTCGTGCGGGCCAGGATCAAACGCTTCTATCCCAAGCTAAAGAAAAGCACCCCGGCCTACTGGAGATGCTTACTGGATCTGGACTTTCGAATATACCAGACGGTCATCTCCATCCTGGACGGCCACGTTTCTCTCAAAAGATATCTCCTTCTGGCAGAGGAAGGCGCTGATGATCTACCGATTCCCTTCTGGTATTGCGATAGCCAACTCAACGCTGAAGTACGGCATCTCTTGCGGATGCTAGACAAGGCACTTCATGACGCTACATACGAAGACCTGGTTGAATCTCTGGGGAACCGCAAGAACCTCCGAGCACATTCCCAATCTTGAAAGAAGTACAGGATGATGCCAATATGATCATCGACAAAGATCACCTGGCTAAATTGCTTTCCCGCGTTTTCCACCCCTTCGCAATATGCATACCATCTCTGTGGGCAGCGATCTATCTATACACCGCCTCTACTTGGACAGCGTTCTTGTGGTCCGCCATCACTCTCGCAATATT
>CAZWPV010000071.1:3887-7771 GCA_964635485.1 uncultured Anaerolineales bacterium | reverse complement strand
CCTGTTACCACTCTGGCTATTTGTTCGAATCATGGTGAATGCCGGACGGTACAGTGACCATGACATATCCATTCGGGAACAAAGGCACAGCGCTTACCTTGCAGCGGGCGTAAGTCTGCTAGTACTGATCACTACTTATGCACTCGCCGGCGCACCACGTATCGCCTATGCCTGCATTCTCGTTATCGTGCTCGCAGCTCTCCTTGGCGCGGCAATAAACCGTATCACGAAAGTCAGCCTGCACACAATAGTGGCCGCCAGTTGCGCCATCGCACTCGGCTATCTCTCCTGGCCTGTTGGAATCGGCCTGGGACTTGGGGTGGTCGCAGTTGGCTGGGCTAGATTGCACCTGAAGCATCACACCATTGGACAGGTATTATTGGGGCTGATTGTAGCCTTCCTCAGTGCAACGGTGATCTTCAATCTGTACTTATGAAACACTGCCTGTCCGCTTCAGCTAAAAGAAGTATTCAATTGTTAAAGTACGCGTAATCAAACTGATCTTCGTCTTGGGGTCACCTCGAAACTCGTCGATGGGCACGGCCGTCTTCAAGCCCCCCACCCTACCGCCACCTCCCAGCGGGTGTTGCACCCGGCGCAGGCGCGGCATCGGGCGTCGGCGTAGCAATTGGGGCCATCGTCGGCGCGATAGTCCCCGGTGCCACCACCTCGATCACCACCGTCAGGTTCGTGCCGAACGCCTCCCCACCCTGCTCAATCCGCCACACACCCTCGTGAGGCCCAGGCTCGCTTGGCGCGACGAGGTCCAACGAGATATCCGCCTCTTCCCCGGCAGGCACCGATGGAAGTGGTACGCTCTCAGGGCCGCCCATCTGCTCGCCGCTCACAAACACAAGCTCGCACCCCTCCCCCCAGTCGCACGCCCCAGAGTTCTTCACCTTCCACGTTTTGACGAAGCTCTCTCCAGGGTGCACCGCCGTGCCATCGGGGATCGTCACGTCGGCCACATACTGCGAGTCTGGCGTGCACCCCTCCGTAGACGTGAGCGTAGGCGTCGCCGCCCCGTCCTCCCACTGTGCCGTGACCGTGATCCACCAGCCCTGCGTCGGCGCAGGTGTGGGAGTAGCATGGGCCACCGTGGCCGGTGCCGGTCCCACGGCCTTGGCCTCGGTCGAGCCTTGTAGCGCGGCGATGATTATGCCAGCCAACACCAGAACCAGGAATACAGCTATCGCAATGCCGTGCCAGCGTTTGATGTGAATCGTCATTCAATACCTCCTCGTCGATTGCTAGAGTGTCAGGTTGGCCCGCATAGCCTGGTTGCCCAGGAGATTTGCCAACACCTCGTCGGAGGGCACAGGCAGGGAGAGCATCGCGGGCCGGATCTTCATCGGTTCGAGCTGCCGCTGGTCGTCGGTGTAGCCCATCTTGACCACCATCTGGCCGTAGGGCAGGCGGGCCAGCCAGCGGCGATACATCTCGTCTGTAAAGCCCTTCTCGCTGCGGGCCAGCACCCCAACCTCGATGTCGCGGTCATCGGCCCCCTTCTCGTTGCCGAAGAAGGTCGTCGCACAGGACTGGCGAATAGAGCGCGGGATCAGGCTGGGCACCTGCGTGATGGCGTGCAGCCAGGCGTGGGCCTTTCGGGAGTCTAACCACATCTGCGAGAGCTGTGCGACCAGGTAGTTACCACCCTGCCCATCGTCCTCGTCGCCACCACCTTGACCGGCGTTGACGATCTTGTTCAACTCCTCCCAAAAGATCTGCACCGTCTCGCCGGGGTCGGCCAGGCCGCCGGCATGTCGCCTGAAAGCATCCTGGTAGGCGTGCCAGCCGAACCAGGTGAGCAGGAACAGCTTTGAGAACTCGTCGAGGTGATCGCCGCCCTCGATGACACACAGGCCCCACGGCTGGGCCAGGTCGGAGACGGCCACCGACCCCTCACCCTTGCCAAACATCCGCCCGACAGCGCCGTAGATGAGCGGCTCAAGGCGGGCGGCGATGCCCTCCATGATGGGCCTGCCGATGCGGTCTGACGGGGGCAGACGGCCCAGCTCGTCCTGCACCTCCACGTAGAGATCTTCAAGTCCCACGTTCTTCGACCGGTGGACGGCGATCATCTGCAGGGCCGTTGGGGACAGGTCCCTGATGGGTGTACCTGCGGGCGTGCCGATCAGACCTGCCTCGTCCGGCTGGACGTAGCCCCACTGGGGGTCTTCGATCACGTCCACGTCCCTCACCAGAACGCCGGCAGCCACGTACACGCGCTTGAGCACCCGCCGGAAGTCGTGGATCTGCCGCCGCACGCCCATCCGGGCGACCCCACCGAACACGTCACAGAAGGCGCGCCACTGGGTCTCGGGATCGATGTGCCGCCCGATCTCCAAAGGGTTCCAACGCATCGGGAACGACCCGCCGGGGCTGAGTTGGTAGATCTGGAAATGCCCCTCAAGGCCGGGGGCATTGACCAGCGAACGCCAGCCGGTCGAGAACTCCAGCACCAGCGTGCGAAACCTCCACTTCTTGGTGGTCTCGTAGGCCAGCCTCATCGCGGCGACCGACTTGCCAAAGCCCGTATCCGCCGCAAACATCGCGTGGAACATCTTGTCGCGGCTGATCAGCAGGGGAGCTTTCGTCAGCTCGCCGGTCTCGAAGCTGAACTGATGGCCCATAAAGACCTCTCCGCGAAGGTCCGGGTAGAAGGCAAAGGGCGGCTCGGCCTCCTGGACGGTAGTCGCCACGCCTTCCTCGAACCAGGCCGGGCGGGTGTAGGCGGACAGCATCCCGGCGGTGAGAAGGGTGGAATACCTGGACCAGAGCATCCCGCCAAATGGGTCGCCGTCCACCGCCAGGCAGGGACGACAGGCCAGCGCGTGCTGGCGCACGTCGTCCACGTCCCCGTCGGGCACAGACATAGCGCACACCGGGGTTGGTGTGTTCAGGCCATAGTAGGCCTGGCCGACGGCCGCCGCGGCCAGCTTCTCAGCCTGGCCGTCCTCGACGAATATGGCCGCCTGGGTCATAAAGCCGCCCTCGGCGCTGGCCGCGTCGAGGACGCGCTCCAGCCCGCGCAGCACCTCGGTCACCCGGTCGGCCACGTCGTCCTCCGTCATCCACGTCCGGTTGAGGTTGACCCCCGGCACGATGCCCCGGCTGATGGTGCCGCCAAAGACCTCACCGCCGCTGCGCCCGGCCATCTCGCTCGTCCCCACCCCTTCTGCGTGGGAGCGCCCGACGGCGTGAGACCGGGTATCGGCTGTGCTCTTGGTGTCGGCCGTGCCGACTGTGTCGGTCTCGACGTGGCTCGTGGAGTGACTATCGGTGTGTGACGAGGAGCTGCCCGATGTATGTACCGTCGTTTTGGACGCCGATTTGGTGTCGGCATCAGAGACAGTATCTGCCGCCGATTTCGTCGCGCTCCTGGAGGAACCGCCTGAACTGGACCAACCGCTGAACCCGCCGCCAGAATGGGTGTCACTCGTGCTTCTGTTGCCCGACACCCCCATCTCCTGGGAGGTGCCCCTCTGCGTGGAGTGGGAGCCTCCACCAGAATTCACGACCGATGCGCTTACGCCTACTGTGTCTGACGCCATCCCTGTATCAGTGTGTCCAGAAGACTGATCTTTGTGATAGCTGGCTCCTCCAGAAGCCTTGTCGATGACCGGGAGATCGACCGACGCTTCGCCGTGTACACCCCACCCATCCGAGGTGCCCTCGCTATCGGCAGTCCCTGCTCCCTCTGTGTGTGTAGCGGACACAGCCCCCCCGATCGCAGTGTTCCAGTTGGTCGTATCTCCCTCGCTTTGGAATCCTCCAAACGACTGGTTCCAACCCATCCCGGAGGCGTCGGTGTGTGAAAAGCCCCAGGAGGCGCCACCGGAAGCACCGGAAGAGGAGAAGGAGCCATTGGTGTGGGCCTCCCC
>CAZWPV010000071.1:0-3787 GCA_964635485.1 uncultured Anaerolineales bacterium | reverse complement strand
AAGGGGATCGCCACGCTGACGCCCATGCCGATGCTCCCGCGCCGGCGCGAGGCCACGTCGCTGCACACGCGGGCCACGGTGACCAGCCCATCGGCCAGGCGGTGCCGGGATATGTAGTCGGCAGTGACGTGGAACACGAATTGCTTGCGCCGGGCGACGAGCGCCCGGAGAAACATCTCCGTCTGCTCCTGCGCCAGGTCGTCGTCGGACGCACCCGCCGCACCATCCTGGCCTGCCCCTTCCCTCGACATCCGTGGATCGGGATGGCCCAGGACGACCAGGACGCGCGGAGCATTGCGCACGAAATTGAGATACCACTGCAAGCGTTCGGCCTTTGGGTCGCCGGTACGAGATTGGGGGTAGTTGGCGAGAAGCCCCTGCACGGCCTCAAGGCCGCACAGTGCTTCGTCGGTCGCCTCTGCCTCTGTGGCGGCCTCGCCCACCGAGCCGTACCACTGGACCACGCCGACGTGCCGGGGCTTGAAGAGGCCCCCGGCGGCGAAGGTGAAGTTGACCCCGGCGCTGTACAGGCCACGCACCGCCGCCCATTGGCGGCCCAGGATGTCGTCCCGATCACGATCCTGCTTGGTGAGGTACAGCAGCTCGCGCAGCGCGATGACCCGCCACTTCTCGCCCTGGTCGGTCTGCAACCGGAAGTACAGACGAGGCGATTTTTCTGTAATACGTATCCCGCTGTCTAGAATTGTGAACTCCATTTCATCCTCCCGTTTCATCCTCCCGTCCGAGAAGCTGGTTTGGCAGCACATGTGCCTTATCACTATAGCCCCCGGCTTCTGGGCTTCTGGGCTTCTCGGTCTGGCTTTTGAGACAAAAGTGCCCCGTTTGATAGTCAAGTCCTTCTCAGATGTTTTAATGGCCTTGTTGCCCCCTGAAAACGCTGCCTTCGCCCTGTGTACCGCTCGGCCAGCTGCCCGCCGGCCTGCCCCACCCTCCCGCTGGCCCGATCTCGCGGCTCCCGCAGGCAGCTTTCGGCAAGCCTTCAGCGGTGGACGAACGGCCACCAGGATTGCGGATTGGCACCATCCACCTGCGGGGCGGCTTCCCCGCGTGCTCTCACGGTCTGGATGATCTTCTCCGGCGAGGCCGCCAGCGGAGCGTGGACGAAGATGCCTTGCAAGAGCAGGGAGAAGTATCCCAGTGGGACGATGATCCACAGCCCCCATACGCTGATGGTACCGAGGAAACTGCGGCCCTGCGCGATCGTTGCGGCGGCCTCGTCCGCGGCGAACAATGCCCCCCACTGCTCCCCTGACAGGCCGGCCACGTAGGCGGAGTAGGCCGTCCATCCCAGCGCGGCCACCGCGTACAGGGCCAGGCCGCCCACCACGCGCCAGCGCAGCGAGTCGGGGTTGAACCTGTCTACCCTTATAGCGGCCACTCCGGCCCAGGCCATCACCAGAATGATGAGGGGGATGGGAGGAGGGACGAGAAGGGAGGCGAGCAGCGCCAGCCCTCCCGCAGCCAGCGCGTACAGGCGCTGCTCCTGCCGTGCCTGCACGATCAGCAGGTAGAAGGAGGGGATCGCGGCCAACAGGAGGATGTGGTCCACCAGCCAGAATATGACCACCAGCCCGCCGTTGGCAATCCAGATCAGAACGAGAACTGTTGTATCGAGGATGTCTTCCACTTGTTTGGTCTCCTTATCTACGGGCAGCCTAGCTTCTGGACTATCGGCTTCTGGGCTTCCGGCCCTAGATGCGCCGCCCACCGTATCGCGCCAGCCGGGCCTCAATCTCGCCGGCGGCCTCTCGGGCGCGGACGCGGGCAAAGATGACCGCGAGACCCACCCCACAACCGAGGAATATAGCTGTGAATAAAACTTCCATTTCCCTGTCCTCCTGACTTCCGTTGTTGGCACCATTATGCCACGGGTCAGGCCGCAGAGTGTGCATAATGCTCAAAAGATGCACAAAAGATGTACATGTTGATGGTTGGAGCGCCCCGGCGAAATGGCTTGAGACGCGAAAAGCCCGTCACTCTCCCCTGTCGGAGAGTGGCGGGCCTGTTGGTTGAGCTGGATTGTGCCCGGCGGGTCGGCCGGGCCGGTTTAGTTTACCTTAATGACTACACGAAGCGATAAAGTGGCTACTTTTCCCGCCTTCGCACACTGACCAAGGGGGCCGGGCCGGCTGGCCCTTGCCAGGGAGTTCCAGAAAGAAGCCGGAACGCTTTTGGAAAAGCCCCCACCCTGACTGGCCGGCCGCCTATCCGCGGCAGGGCAAGTGCGGCAGTCCTTGGCCCTGGCGTCCTGGGTACGGCGGCCACACGATGATCCTCACCAAATGAAACTCTACTACTGCACCCGCTACAACGCCTTCGCATCCCTCGCCCCCCCTGCCCCAACCGGTGCCCGGGCGGTAGCGGCGGGGAGAGATGGGTTTCACTTCGTTCAACCCATCCTACCGGGCTGCGAACCTTACCTACCCATCCCCTGCGCGTCAGCCGCCTCGCCCGACTACACACCATCCTGGCTGATCCGTTTTTCAGTACAAATGTCAACAGAACCTAGTGAGCAAATCTGTTGATGTGATCTAATATCAGTTGGATTCTCTGTTCTGCGAAGTCATGAAAATCATTCTGAATCGCAAGTGAATATGCTTCTTGAGCAAACGGCAGTGCTTTTGCAGCCTCGATTCTTAAGATATGGGTTACCGCAACATCACACAGAGACTGGATTAGTTGCCAGGCATCATCCCGATCTCGATTGATATTCAGTCGCTCAATTGACAGTTCTAACGCCTGGTCGAAGTTCTCCTGGCGTCTGAATACATCGGAGAGCTTTCCCAGGCCTATCTGCAAAAAGAATCGATCCCCCAGATTTCGGCAGGTCTGGATTTGTTCATTCAGGAGAGGAATCGCTCGATCAAGTTGTTCAAGCTCAATAAGAATTGTTGCCTGGTTGAGAAGGGCTCTTTGTAGTGCCTCGTACTCATGAATTCGCCTGCTTATTGCTTCCTGCTCCCGGAGAAGATCGAGGGCTTTCTCATACTTACCCTCATTCTGATATAGAACTCCCATCTCGCCAAGACACAGTTGGAGGCCAAATTCATAGTTCCCTTCTCGACAAATCCTTTCCTGCTCTTCCAAAATGAGGAGCGCTTCACGAGGCCTGCCTAGATCTCTGAGTATGAGTGCTTGGTTTCCCAGGCATCTTTGAAGGCTCTCTGTGTCGCCAATCTCTCGGCAGATCCGCTCTTCTTCCTTATGCAGAGTCATCGCCTGATCAATGCGTTGCCGCTGTCTGAGAATGTTTGCCTGGTTTCCCAGTATCATTTGAAGCTCATGCTTCAACTTCCATTGACGAGCAACAGCTTCGCCCCTGTGAAGGGCATCGATTCCTTTGTTAGGTTGACCCCAATTGATATATGTCAGGGCTTGCTCGTTGAGACTGATTGCCAATTCCCGATGGCGTCCTTTCTTCTCACAAATCTCCTCATGGAGCGCAAAGCACTTAACAGCATCTGGGAAGTTTCTCTCATCTCTCAGATGACAGGCATATCGATACAGGGCCTCGATAGGATCGTCAGCATATCTTCCAATCAGCGAAGCCAGCATCTTTTCGGTCTCTATATCTAGCTTTGAATTGTCGAAAAGACTACTCATACGCTCCATCCTCTCTTATGAGAATTCATGCTGCCATTCCTCGAGTATAAGATTCGATGGCAGGTAACCATATTCAACGATTCGGTGTATTAGATGTTCTGCTAACCCCGTTTGATTTAATAGTGGGTTGCTTGCGATATAATCGATCGCATCCGTCGGATTT
>CAZWPV010000070.1:8220-9340 GCA_964635485.1 uncultured Anaerolineales bacterium | reverse complement strand
GGGTGTTCCAGGCCATGAGAGGCGACGATCCAGCACACTTCGTTGTGTAGCAGGCTTATTGAGGCAACGTCGTAGGGTACCACTCGCTGCAGTTCGTCCAGCGCGCCCTCCAGCAATTTATCGAGCTGGAGTGTCTTGCCCAGGACCTCGGCGGTGTCCAATAGGGTTTGGGCAACTTGACGCTCGCGTGCGATGTCGCCAAAGAGACGGGCGTTTTCAACGGCTACGCCGACCTGCTGGCCGATGGTGGTCAGAAGCGCCTGTTCGCTCTCTGTGGTGGGGTGGGGGACGACGTCGAAGAGGCAAAGGGTGCCCAAGGTGTGCTCTTTGTGGACGATGGGTGCTCCCACGTAAGATTGTAGCCCGGCTTCTACAAGCTCGTCGACTTCCGCAGGGGCATCTTTGCGCAGATCTTTTAGGCTCAGGGTGTCTTTTGCCTCGTATACCAGTTTGCACACTTTGAAACTTACGTGCTGCGTTTCGAGTCGCTCGAACAGGGGCATGGGTAGGCCTGTGTGGCTGACGAGGGTAAGGTCGCCAGTGTTCGCGTCGGCCAGGCTGATTAGCCCGCCCGCGAACCTCAGAGCGTGAGCTGTGCGCGAGAGAGCTTCGTCGAGAAGGTCCTGCAATTCCAGCGAGGTAGATAGGGCTTGGGCTACTGCATTGAGGGTGGCCAACTCCAGGTTGCGCTGCTGCAGGTATTGCTCGGCCTGCGCACGCTCGATGGCCCGACCGAGGATCTCGGAAGTGTTTCTCAGAAGCCCGATTTCCTCTTCTCTCCATTCTCGACGTCGTTCTGTCTCGGTAAAGCCAAAGAGGCCGTACAGGGCGCCGTGGATGAAGATAGGGATGGCCAGGGCGGAGGTGATCCCCATATTCTCGATCATTTCTCTTGTGGGATCGGGCAGCTGGTTGGTGTCGGAGATGGCGATGATTTCGTTGTTGTGGAGGGTGTCCAACCGCCAGGGGAGAGTCGCAGTGTCCAACTCTTGCAGATTGGCCATCTGCGTCAGGTTCCCTTCTGCTACCCACTCGTGGGTGTTGCTCACCTTGGAGCCGTTATCGTGGACCTTGAAGAGGCAGGCGTGGCTGACGTGAAGCGCGGTACCTGTTTCCTTTA
>CAZWPV010000070.1:0-8210 GCA_964635485.1 uncultured Anaerolineales bacterium | reverse complement strand
TGGCAGCTCACGGGCATCGCTCTGCCGGCGCTGGTCGATCGCTTGGTCCAGGTCCTTGGGATCAATGAAGAGGCTTGAGACATGGCGGAGCACTTGCTCTGTCTGTAGATAGCGCGCCTGTCTGGCTTCGGCCTGTTTACGCTCAATAGCGTAGTGGATAGAGCGTGCCAATAGGTTGCCGTCTACTTCTCCTTTGATCAGGTAGTCCTGTGCGCCTGCTCTCACGGCCTCGAACGCAAGTTCTTCATCGTCGAGACCGGTTAGCACGACGACGGGTATCTGCGGCGCACGGTCGAGCACCTGAGTAAATGTGTCAAGCCCGTGGCTGTCTGGCAGTAAGAGATCCAACAGGATGACGTCGACGTCGTCGCTCGCCAGGCGTTTTAATCCTGTTGAGAGCCTAGCGGCCCGTTCCAGGTCGAAAGAGAATCCCTTGGACTCGGTGAGCATCCTTCGTAGAAGGCGGGCGTCAGTGGGGTTGTCTTCGATTAGCAGAATCTTGATAGACCTATTGCTTGGCTCCATACCCGTTCACTTAATCCTGTATCACCACCAGTGTCCCTAGCTGTGCCCAGTTGTAGAGCATAGCAGCCTCCTCCAGGCCGATGACGATACAGCCGAAGGAGATCCGTTGTACCCCCAGACTGCTTTCCCACACCACGACGCTGCCGGACCGGGTCGGCAGGCCGTGGATGCCATTGGTAAAGTCAGGACCGGAGTGATAGACGCCCATGAAGTGAGGCATCCAAAGGTCCCAGCTAGAAGCGTAGGCGTTTTCCTCTTTGCTCAGTATCTGGAAGGTGCCTGGCAGGGTGGGAGAGGAATCGATGCCGGTCGAGCAGGGAAAGTCATAAATCAGCGCTTCTCCATCATAGGCATAGAGGTGCAGATCAGAGATGTCGACTACGATGCGCTTTTCCGTGACCAGCGGCAGGGGAAACAGTATGTCTATCGAGGGAATGACGATCTCCTGCCCCGGATGTAGATCGTCGGTGGCGATGTCTGGATTGGCTTCGACCAACCGCCAGGCCGGGAAGCCGTGCGCTCTTGCTATCGACATCAACGTATCGCCCGGCTGCACGACGTAGGTGCGCGGAAGGTGAGCCAGCACGGCGGTGGCCTGGCTCTGCGTGGCTTGGACGGCTGCTTCGATCTCTGGCACCGTTCCCTCTACATCGATCGCAATTTTATCGGTGGTCAATTGGCTGTTCAGAGTGTCCAGGTATGCGCGAATCACGTCCTCCTGAATCCCGATCGCGAGCCGGGCGCCTTCTGCATCCTCGATTTCCTGGACGGTCAACCAACTCGTCACGATTCCAGGCTCTGCCGACCACTGTGTACTAAAGTCGGTCAAAAAGTCGTAGGCGGTTAGCACGAATGGGCGTGACAGGAGCGCCTCGACCTGGGCCTGCGCTGGGCCCGGGTTGCCGATGGCTGGCTCCACCTGCGTGGTCAGGAGGTTCAGCACCAATCCATCAGGCCCTACCCTGACCGCTTGTGGAAGCACGGCCACGGTGGCCGCCACGTCCAGCTCCCGTCCGGCTTTGGCAGGCACCGGAACGACGCCGTCGGGCTGGATGACGAGGCTGGCGTTGGTCGGAGGCACGGCCATCTTGGGGGCCAGGGCCTCCAGCGCGGCGGTGGCCCGGGTCGAATTGGGTAGGACGATGATGGGAGCCACCGGCCAGCCAGCGACGAGCGCCTTCACTTGTGCTGCCCGTTGTTCCTCGGGCGTTCCCTCGCGACCTACCTGGTAGGCCAAGTGGGCGGTCGACGCCGGGTCGAGCGTGATCCCCAGGTCGGCCCAGGTGCAGCCCCAGGTGCGTTCTCCGTCGTACAGCGTCAATGGTTGCGCGGCAGGATCGGGGAACGCGGACTGGAGCACGGCTATGGCCTCGTCCACGGTTTTGCCGCCCAAATCCACACCGTAGACGTTCACGCCGGGATAGATGCGATCGGCATAGTTTCGATTGTAGGCCTGGCTCACCGTGGCCAGCCCCACTATACCGACCACCAGCACGATGGCGAAGAGGATACCGGCGTAAACAAACCATGCGGCGCGACGATTCACGCGATTACCATACCACACAATGGCCCCGCCTGCAAGTCTGGCGCGTTGCGGAGATGTAGTGTATAATCGATGGGCGAACGGGTGTTCTATAAGTCGCGAAACGTGGATTCTCCTGTGTCACGTTTTGTGGTTTGCGTTCATATTATCATGATCGGATTTGTCCAGAGTTAAGGAGAGTTTCATGCCACAGTTCCAACTCGTTTCCGATTTTCAGCCCACTGGCGATCAGCCGGAGGCCATCGCGCAACTCGTAGATGGTATCAAAGAAGGGCACAAACACCAGACGCTGCTGGGAGCGACGGGAACCGGCAAGACGTACGTCGTGAGCCAGTTGATTGCACAGGTGCAAAAGCCCACGCTCGTCCTCACTCACAACAAGACGCTCGCTGCCCAGCTCTATGCCGAGTTTCGCGACTTTTTTCCGCACAACGCCGTCGAGTACTTTGTCTCGTACTATGACTACTACCAGCCGGAGGCGTACATTCCCAAGCACGACCTGTACATCGAGAAGGATGCCGACATCAACGAGGAGATCCAGCGCCTGCGCCTGGCTGCCACGACGTCCTTGTTTGTTCGCAAGGACGTGATCATCGTTGCCTCAGTCTCGTGCATCTATGCCCTGGGCGATCCCCAGGAATGGGGCCGGGTGATGATCGAGTTGAAGCAGGGGGAAAAGCAGCGGCGCAACAGTTTGCTGCGTCACCTGGTTTCCATCTATTACAAGCGTAATGACCTGGAGTTGCGGCCGGGCACCTTCCGTGTGCGGGGCGATACGCTTGAGGTGATGCCCGCCTATGGCGAGACGGCCTACCGCCTTGGCTTTTGGGGGGACGAGATCGAGCGCATCACCGAGGTCAGCACACTCACCGGCGAGGTGCTGCAGGAGTTGGACGAGTTGCGCATCTTTCCCGCCAAGAACTTTGTTACCCCCGAAGAGACGTTGGATCAGGCTTTGGCCGATATAGAGACCGAGCTGGGGCAGCGCCTGCACGAGTTGCATAGGGAGAACAAACTGCTGGAGGCCCAGCGCTTGGAACAGCGCGTGCAGTACGACCTGGAGATGATCCGTGAGATCGGGTACTGCTCCGGCATTGAGAACTACTCACGGCATCTGGAGCAGCGCCCGGCTGGCGCCCCGCCGTGGACGCTGATGGACTATTTTCCGGCCGATTACCTGCTCGTCGTGGACGAGTCGCACATGGCGGTCCCGCAGGTGCGGGGGATGTACAACGGTGACCGCAGCCGCAAGGAGGTGTTGGTTGAGTACGGCTTCCGGCTGCCCTCGGCGCTCGACAACCGCCCGCTCAACTTTGACGAGTTCGAGGAGCGGGTCAACCAGGTCATCTACACCTCCGCCACCCCCGGTCCCTACGAGCTGGAGCACAGCCAGCAGGTGGTGCAACAGATCATCCGCCCCACCGGCCTCGTCGATCCCGCGATCATCGTCAAGCCGGTGCAGGGGCAGGTGGACGACCTGGTAGGGCAGATCAACGAGCGGGTTGAGCGCGGCGAGCGCGTGCTGGTTACCACGCTGACCAAGCGCATGGCCGAGGATTTGGCCGACTACCTGAAGGAGCTGGGCGTCAAGGTGCACTACCTGCACAGCGAGATTCAGACGTTGGAGCGGGTCGAGATCCTACGCGACCTGCGGCTGGGGGCCTACGACGTCGTCGTGGGCATCAACCTACTGCGGGAGGGGCTCGACCTGCCGGAGGTCAGCCTGGTGGCGATCCTCGACGCCGACAAGGAGGGCTTTCTGCGTTCCGACACGGCACTCATACAGACTATGGGGCGGGCGGCGCGGCACGTCGAAGGCACGGCTATCATGTACGCCGACCGGGTCACCGACTCGATGCAGCGCGCTATCGACGAGACGGACCGGCGGCGACGGGTTCAGCTGGCGTACAACGAGGAACACGGCATCGTGCCGGCCTCCATCGTCAAGGCAGTGCACGATCTGACCGACCGGGTGCGGGTTGCTGCGGACGTCGGAAAAGTCGAAGAGGAGCGCGGTTTTGGCCAGATGTCGAAGGACGAGCTGGACCACCTGATCCGTGAGCTGGAGCGGCAGATGAAGGCGGCGGCCAAGGACCTCGAGTTCGAGAAGGCCGCGTTGCTGCGGGATCAGGTGTTCGAGCTGCGCGCGGTGCTGGCGGACAAGGAGGCCGACGACGTGCCTGCCTGGGAGCGGGAGCGGCGGATGGCACGGTTAGGGGTGGGGGACTGATCCCCTGTAACTCGCGGCCTTTGTCTCTTAGGGCCGTGGATGATTTCGCCTTCTCGGCACCTGGCGGGCTACGTACACAGGCTGTGGGGCCAGTCTGGGCTTTCCTCTGCCCGGTCTGGCGCTGGGCGTGGGTTTTCGCCGGACCTGCTTTTGATGCCGTTGCCAGGCGGCTTTCAGATGCTGCTGCAGCGAGTCGGTGTCCAGCCCCGCCCGCAATCGCAGCCATGCCAACGCTGCCGCGGCGAGCGCAATGCCGGTCAGCGCCAGTGACGGCACCCACACCGAGCTGAACCCCGCACCACGCAGCATCACGCCTCGTAGGATCACTAGAAAGTGCTGCACCGAGGAGACTTGGGATACCACTTGCATCATCTTGGGCATGTCGGCCGCCGGCACGATAATGCCCGAACAGGCGACCTCCAGCATCGCCAGGGCAAAGACGAACAGCACTGCCTGCTGTTGATTGTGTGAGACCAGGGAGATGAGCGTGCCCCAGCCGATCTGTGCCAGGATGAAGGGGACGAAGAGCGATAACAGGAGGGGCAGCGAGCCACGCACCGGCACCTCGAACCACAGAGCGATCAACCCGATCATCAGCAAGCTGTCCACCAGGCCTATCACCAGGGTAGGGATCGCCTTGCCTACAATCAGCTCCACGCGCCCCAACGGCGTGATGCGCAGTTGCTCCAGCGTGCCCCGCTCGCGCTCGCGTGTAAAGCTCTGGGCGGCGATGATCAGCGTCACCTGGTAAACGATCAAGCCCAGCATGGCGGTGATCGAGCGCGGCCGGTCGTCGAGCGCGGCGTTGAAGCGGGCCACAAAGCTCATTTTCACAGGCCCGCCGCTGATGTTCGTCGTCCGAGCTGTGAGGTCTTGGATGATTTCGGCGGCCACGTTTTCGACGCTCGATTCGGCGACGATGGCCACCACGTAGTTGGAATCGTCTACGATCACCTGCACTTCTGCGCCTTGCCGGGGATCGGCTAGATATTCTCCGTAGCCGGGGGGCACGACGACGATGGCGGCTACCTTGCCTTGCTGCATCGACTGGCGGGCCTGGTCGACGTTTTCCGCGTACATCTCTAGCCGCAGGTCGTCGAACCGGTCCAGCATGGCGACCAGCTCGCGGCTGGCTCGGCTGAGGTCCTTGTCGACGACGGCCAGCGGCAGGTTCCCCGCACCATCGCCTACCATGTTGGCCATCAATGCCAATTCCAGCAACGGGGCCAGAATCACGAACCCCATCAGCACCTTATCGCGAGATAGTTGCAGGAACTCTTTGACGACCATGCTCCAGATGCGATGCAACACGTCTTTCATCAACTCGTCCGTTTCTTGAAGGTCAACGCGCCCAATCCCATCCAGACGGCGGCGATGCCCAGGAGCCCGACCACGGACGTCCATATCTCACTTATGGCGGCCCCCTTGACAAAGATCGCGCGGCAGATTGCGACGAAATGGGTGACGGGCAGGAGGTGGGAAATTCCGGTACTCATCACGTTGGTCGTATCTATGGGGTCGATCAGGCCCGCCAGGAAAAAGCCGGGGACGAAAAAGACGAACAGGGCGATCACCGTTGCCGTCTGTTGGCTGCGCACCAGGTTGCCGATAAAGATCGCCATTCCCATGTTGGCGAGCAGGAAAGCGGCGGTCGCCGCTATGAATAAAACCGGGTTGCCGCGGAAAGGCACGCCGAACACCACCGTCGCCACCAGCCACACCGGCAACAGGCCGACCAGGGCCGTTGAGACGTAAGCGACGAGTTTGCCCGCCAGGTATTCCAGAGGGCGCACGGGGGTGACGATGAGGGATTCTAGTGTCTTGGTCTCCCGTTCGCGCGTCAGGGCCAGGGCCGCCGCCATCGCCGGCAGGGAAAAGACCAGCGGGATGAGACCGGGGATCATGCTGTTCCGTTTGTCGGCGTCGGTCGAGTAGGCGTGTTGGGAATAGACCTGCAGCGGCGGAGAGGGTATGGAGAACCGTCTGCTCAGCTTCAGGCCAAAGTCAGAGGCATAGCCCAGCAGGCTGCCGGTCGCCTGTCCGGCGGCAAAGGTGTCTATCCCGTCGAGGATCACCTGAACGGAAGCGCCCTCTGTATCGCGGACGGTATCTCCGAATCCTGAGGGGATGACGACCGCCGCGTCGATTTTCTGATCCACCAGCAGGTCGTCGATCTCTTTGTAACTATCCACGTACGTTACAGAGAAATCGACGTTGCTATCCAGGTTGGACGTGAACTCGCGCGATAGGGGGGTGCGGTCGTGGTCCCACACGGCCAGGTCAACGTGACCGCTGCCGCTGGCGAATAGAAACGATAGGGCGACGAGGACGAACGCCGGGGATAAAAAGATCATCCATAGGGTACGAGGCTCGCGCAGGATATGACGGTACTCTTTGACAAGCACACTGATGAATCGACGAAGCCTGAAGCGCATGACGCCACATCATAAAGCATGCAGTCCATATTGTCAATAGGACAATGGGGCTATGAAGATGGAATGGCGTTTGCCTTAAAGGGGCACAGGCAGGCTCTCGGCGATGCGTGCCAGGGAAAGCAGCCCGTTCAGCCACTGTCTGGCTTCGTCGGGTGTGACGCTGAACTTGAACAGTCCTTTGTTGCGATACAGGTACAGGCGGAGCTTGCCGGGCTCCAGGTGCGCCTGTCGCATGAGGAAAGCGCTCTCGCTGAGGATCAGTTGCCGGAGCAGCGCTTTGACCTCCGGGTTGACGAGCAGCGAGCGTGCCCAATCCTCCTCGTGGGCAAAGACGGTCACGCCGCTCAGCCCGGGGTCGCTCAGGTCGAGGGGGTCGCGGCCAAAGGCGCGCGCCAGGGTCAGGCTGACCGCGTCGGAGTTGGCGATGCTCAGGCGGGCCTGTGCCGTCGTGCTGACCCGCATGTCGAGCGCCGGGCCACGGTAGAAGTAGACCTCTACCTGGCGGCCTTTGGCAGTGCCGTGATACTGCCGCCCGCTCAACATATACGTCTTCCCCTTCAGTCCCAGCGGCCCAAAAATCGCATCGTACCGCCGCGCGCGCCTGAAGAACACGAAAAAGATCGTCCCCGCCCCGCCTCCGAATATGATGAGGAGAAAGATGGCGGCCGGTATGACCATGATCAACAAGGCGGTTGTGGCGTCGTCGGTTCGGCTGGCGATCCCCAGCGGGATAAAGATCAGCACGCAGATGAGGGGCACCGCGATGGCGGCCGAGATCAGCGTGACGATGAGGGAGCGCAGATAGTCTTTTGTTATGACCTTGAACAGTTTGGACATAGTTATCTTCTTCTCTGAACCATATCGTCCTGCTCATGTGCCCGGCATCGGCAACTGTCGTTGAGCAGATTCATCTTATCACATTTGCTGGCAAGGTGCAAACATCCCTTCCATCTCAAGGAGATGTTTGACAATCGGCAGAATCTGGGATAGACTACTTGCTATCACCTTCTTGCTGGTGACTGCCATTGCGCCGGCATGGGTCTGGCGCGCAGTTGGAAACTGAAAGGGGAACATTGCTATGAGGGAAATTTCCATTCGTGCGTTGGCGTGCCTGGTGGTTTTGGCATTGCCTCTCGTGTCCGTTCCGGCTGCGGCCCAGAGGGTGGGCGAGGGTGATTCCGACGCTGCGCCGCTGGCGCCTGCAGCGGTGCTGTGGGATCAGCCCAGTGCTGGAGGTAGCTACATAGCTTCCAGTTTCTGGCAGCCCCTGGGCTCCGGTGTCTACTGTGCGGATGATTTTAGCAACGCCGTGGGCTGGAGCATCGACACTATCTTTGTAGATGGTTCGTCTCCCATATCATCCATCTTGGACTATAACTGGTACATCTACCCCGATGCCGCTGGCCAGCCGGCCGGCTACCCCGGCGATGGGCTGGGGACGGAGGTGTTTAGCCTGACCCTCGGGACCGCCGATCCA
>CAZWPV010000069.1:0-9345 GCA_964635485.1 uncultured Anaerolineales bacterium | reverse complement strand
GATTGGGCGTTGCAGTGGCTGTGGAACCAGCCGGAGGTCGCGGTTGTGCTCAGCGGCATGAGCGCGATGCAGCATGTCGAGGAGAATGTCGCCAGTGCGGAGGTGTCGGGTATCGGTTCGTTGAGCGCGGAAGAGCTGGCGCTTTTCGACCAGGTGCGGAAAAAGTACAAGGAACTCTGTCCCATTCCCTGCACCAAGTGTGGATACTGCATGCCGTGCCCGAACGGCGTGGATATCCCGCGCAACTTTGCGGTCTACAACGAGGGCGTCATGTACGACAAGCCGGATTCCGCGCGCAACGGGTACAATAACTGGATACCCGAGGAGAAGCGGGCCAGCCAGTGCATCCAGTGCCGTGAGTGCGAGGAAAAGTGCCCGCAGTCCATCCTCATCAGTGAGTGGATGCCCATCGTCCACGCGGTGCTTGGGGAGGGGCAGGAGTACGTGTGCCAGTTGCCCTGATTGGTGAGTAACTGCTCAAGCAGGCGGTTGAAACCGCACCAAAAGGGCTAAAGCCGGTCGTCCGCCTATGCGGACGTAAGTGTCCACGAAGGTGGACACCCGGCTGCAAGCCCTCTAGAGGTGATTTCAATCACTGATAAGGGGCAACCTGAGCAGTTACATTGGTGATCGAAAAAGCCCCCGCTAACTACGGGGGCTTTTTTGTACATTCACCCTACATATTCTTTAGCTTCTGCACCAGATCCTGGGGCGACGAGGCGGTGACTGGGACGTACTCGATGCCGGGATAGTACTTGGCGAAAAAGTCCTCCAGCGTCTGAGGACCGGGCCAGTTCTGGGGGTTGACGGCGATCACGTGCCGGGCGTCCAGGTCGCCGATGCCGGCGTCGTCGGCGCTGCTGCCGATGGTGAAACGCTTTGCATCCCACGCCCCCTGCACCACGGCTTGAGCCCAGCCCGCGTCGGCATCGGGGGGCAGCAACACGTACGTGCGCTCGTACTGTACGCGGGGTTTTCCGCGTTCTTCCTCTTCTTCGGGCTCGGTCGGTCCGGTTGGCGTTGTTGGTCCGGTTGACGGTGTCCCTGGACTGGGATAAACAAACGGCTTGGCCGAGTCGTTCTGCGTGTACGCGATCAGCTTCTCGGCCACCGGCGACCCGGCGATGTCAAAGTGCTTCCACGCCCCTCCCCAGTTACCGAAGGTAAAGATGGTCGCGCCGATGACGTAATCATCTTTTTGCAGTTCTTTGTCGTACCACACTAACTGCCGGAAGTAATAGTCAGCCTTATCCGGTTCATCGTCGTGCTCTCGCCAGTAGTCGCCCAGTTGCGACCACGTCCCGCTTTTGGCCCCCGGTGGCTTGGGGTTCACCAGCGGGTCGATGCCGGTCTCGGTGATCACCAAAGGCACATTCCCCACGCCCGCCGGGATCAGGTAATTGCGGTAGACCTTGCGGTAGCGGAGCGTCGACCAGCCCTCGTCTCCCTGATCCTCGTCGGGGTCGATCTGGTACTTGCCCGTCATCCACCACATCCAGGGGCAGCTATACTCGTGGACGCCGAGCAGCGCTTCGTAATCTCTGGCGACCTCGAGGGCTGGGACGAAAGCGGGCCACAGGTTTAGCGGCGGCGTGCCGGAGGCATAGTTGCCGATCACGCACTTGAGCCCCATGTCGGCCATGAGCTTCATGCGCTCTATCTCGAACTGGGCATACCAGCCCATATCGTCGGTGTTGTTCCACACCGGTTCGTTGTGTCCCTCCCAGTAGGTGATGGCGGGATTGGCCTCGTACGTCGATCGCATATCTCCGACGAACTGCTCAGCCGCTTCGCGTGGCGTCTTGCCCGTCGTTCTCTGGAGTTGGGCATCGTACTCTCCGGCTTTGGCGCCGATTACGAGGATGCTTGAGGAAATGCTTGAGGCCGTTCCCCAGTCGCCCACAAACTTGACAACGGCCGGCCGGGCCTGGATGAATTCACCCAAGAGTGATGCGCTGCGCAGGACGTGGGCACCTAATTTTGTAGGCATCTCGAACCTCCTTCCTCTTGACTAGTGGCGGCTGGTTGCAAGCCGCCAGCGGTTAATTGACATCTAGAGTGTACTACAAATTAGTTCTGGAGGCAAGAGTTGGCACGCCAAAAGCTCGTGGTATAATGGGCAACCCGAAGCGTTTATCCAGATGCAGGTCGGATATACTATCGATATTGCATAGTAAATCATGTCAGTTTTAACCGCCAGTAACCTGGCCAAATCCTACGGCCCGCACGATATTTTCGAAGGCATCTCGCTGGAAATCCCTCAGGGTGCCAAGATTGCCCTGGTGGGGCCTAACGGCTCCGGCAAGACGACGTTGCTCCACCTGCTGGCCGGGTTGGAGCAGCCCACCGGTGGTGCAGTGCATCGCGCCAAGGGCTTGCGTGTCGCCTATCTACCCCAGCAGGCCGATTTTAAGGGCGATGGCACGCTGTGGGAGACGATGCTGGAGGTTTTCGCCGACCTGCAGGCCCAGGCCGCCGAGTTGCGCCGCCTGGAGGCCGAGATGGCCGATTCTGCCGCCGACGAGGTGTTGCGGCGATACGGCGTGGCTATGGAGGCTTTCGAGTTGGCCGGTGGTTACACCTACGAACAGCGCATCGGGCAGGTGCTCTCCGGCTTGGGTTTTGAAGAGGATGATTTCCAATGTCCTGTGACACAGCTCAGCGGCGGGCAAAAGACCCGCGCGTTGCTGGCGCGTCTGCTGTTGGAGGAACCCGACCTGTTGTTGTTGGACGAGCCGACCAACCACCTCGACCTGGCGGGACTTGAATGGCTGGAGGGGTGTCTCAAGGCGTGGAAGGGGGCAGTGGTCGTCGTTGCCCACGACCGGGCCTTCCTGGACGCTGTCGTCGAACGGGTGTGGGAGATGGCCTGGGGTGGACTGGCACAGTATCGCGGTAACTATAGCGCTTACACCGTCCAGAAGGCCGAGCGACTGGCGCTGCAGCAGACCGAGTACGAGCGGCAGCAGCAGTTCATCGAACGCACCGAGGAGTTCATCCGCCGCCACATGGCCGGCCAGCGCACCCGGCAGGCACAGGGGCGGCAGAAGCGACTGGAACGGATGGAGCGCGTCGAACGGCCACGGGAGTATCGTCCCCCGAGTCTCGACCTGGGTAGGGCGCTGCGCAGCGGCGACCTGGTGGCAGGTTTCTACGACCTCTCCGTGGGCTACGATCCATCGGCCCCGCTCTTTGCCGTCGACGAGTTTGAACTGCGGCGGGGGCAGCGTGTGGCTCTGTTGGGACCAAACGGCTCCGGCAAGACCACGCTCCTGCGTACGCTTTTGGGCGAGGTCGCCCCGCTCGCCGGGCGCGTGCGTGTCGGGGCCGGCGTGCAGGTGGGCTACTTTGCCCAGGGGCGTACGGACCTCGACCCGGAGAAGACGGTGCTCGAGACTATCCTGGATGCCGCAGAGATGACGGCGGGTGAGGCGCGTAACCTGTTGGGGCGCTACCGCTTCTCCGGCGACGACGTCTTCAAGCGCGTCGGCGATCTCTCCGGCGGCGAGCAGGCGCGTGTGGCGCTGGCCGTCCTGACGCTGCAAGGGGCCAACGTGCTGATCCTGGACGAGCCGACCAATCACCTCGACATCCCCTCCCAGGAGGTGCTGCAGGAGGCGCTCGCCGGGTTCGGCGGTACGCTGCTGATCGTGACCCACGACCGCTACCTGATTCGCGAGCTGGCTACCCACATCTGGGCGATTGAGGACGGGCAGCTTTGGGCGTTCGAGGAGGGGTACGAGGCGTACCATGCGTTGAAAGAGCAGCGCCGGCAGGAGAAGCGATCCCGACGGGCGACGTCACAGGAGCGGACGGAGCAGGAGATCGAGCGAGAGGCCCGCAAGGCTGTGCAGCGGGAGGAGGCCCGTCGCGCCCGCCGCCAGGCCGAGCTTGAGGAGGCGATTCACGCATTGGAGGCGCGCCTGTCCCAACTGGAGTCACAGTTGGCGGCCGCCAGCGAGCAGCAGCAGGTCGAGCGGGTGACTCGACTGGGTGCTGAGTATGGCCGGGTCAAGGCGGAGCTGGACGAGCAGCTCGTGGCCTGGGAGGATATGTTGGGGTGTCGCTGATCGTCGGTCTCACGGGCAACATCAGCACGGGCAAGTCCACCGTCGCCCGGATGCTGGCCGAACTGGGCGCCGAAACGATTGATGCGGACAAAGTAGCCCACGAGGTGATGCGGGCCGGGACGCCCGTCCACGCGGCGATTGTCGAAGCCTTCGGACGTGAGGTGCTGGCACCCGACGGTCAGATTGACCGGGAGCGGTTGGGCAAGATCGTCTTTGCCGGCCCGGCGGCGCTGGCGCGGCTGGAGGCCGTCGTCCATCCTGCCACCCTGGAGGCCGTCGCGCGTCGCATCGCGGCGACCGAGTCTGACGTCGTGGTGGTCGAGGCGATCAAGCTCATCGAGGCCGGTATGGCCGACGCATACGATAGCCTGTGGGTGACGACCTGTCGGCCAGAGCAACAGGTCGAGCGCATCGTGGCAACGCGTGGCCTGAGCCGGGTCGAGGCCATGCAGCGCGTGCGCGCCCAGCCTTCGCAGGCGGAGAAAATCGCCCGCGCCGACGTGGTCATCGATACGTCGGGCACGCTGGCGCAGACGCGGCAGCAAGTGCAGGAAGCGTGGAGACACTTGGTCTTTTGATAGTCGCTTTGGAACTAAACCGTGCCCAACCACCGGGGAGTGTTTATTGGGAGAGAGTGCATCTGGATAAGGGTTTGTTCAGGATAGAGAAAATTCGGCTACGCCGAATTTTCCAAGGCGCGTTTCAGTTCCTCGCACAGGGATCGAGAACCAACCAAGGGGCAACCCGCAACAATCGCAAAGTGTTTTTGTTCCAAAGGCTGAAACGCGCCCAGACTACCGGGAAAGGGACATTCGGAGTATAATTGTGATTGTGGGCTCATGTCCACCTCTTATTCGGGGTATGGTTGTTCAGTCTCGATAGCACGAGGAGGATGAACCATGGCGCAAGAACAAGGAATTGTGGTACACCGGGCCAAGCCGAGTGATGCGGGCAGGATCGCCGTCTTTATCAATCGCATCTTGGGCAAGGCGAGCGTCGACGATCTCACCATCATCGAGAGCTTTGGGGACGAGGGTTTCCAGCTCGCCGAGCGGGATGGCAACCTGGTCGGAATCCTGGGCTGGCGGGCCGAAAACCTCGTCGTCAGGGTGATCAACCTGCTGATCTGGCCGGCTGCTGAGTATCCCGCTGTAGCTCCGGCGTTGTTCTCCGAGATGGAGCAGGCTGCGGCCACGCTGCAATGTGAGGCGTCCCTGCTGCTGCCGCCGCACTCCAAGCTTTCTCCCCGGCAGATCGAGTTCTTTGGGGAGTTAGGGTACAAGCCCCAGACCGTCGCCAGCTTACCCAAGGCTTGGCGGGAGGCCGCGCGCGAGGCCAAGTTGGACGACCAAGACCCGGTGCTGGTGAAGCAGTTGCGCGAGCGCCGCGTGCTGCGCCCGCTGTGATTCTTAGCCTTGCGAGGGTTTTGAAGGGGATCTTGCAATCTTTGCAAGACTGATTTTGGAGGTCTTATGGCTTTTCTGAAGCGATTCGTCGGCCAGCATCCGCGCCTGACGGCCTGGTTCGTGCTGGCTATCGGTTTTGTGGTCATCCTCGTCATCTCCGCCCGCAACGTGGGCTTCACGGCGGGCCAGTGGGCCGCGCTGATCGTGGCGACTATTGGTCTGGCGGGCCTGTGCGTGTGGATCATCGGGTGGGAGGACGGCGAGGACGAGGTAGAAGAGCAGCAGGAAGCGAAAGAAGAGAAACAGGCGCAGGAGTAATACCTCTCCCCCGTTCAGCTCCCCCGCTCCGACCGGAGGACGTATGTCCACCTGTCCCCGCTGCAACGGCGACATTGAACCCGAGACGGATACTTGCCCGCTTGCCCGCGCTGTGGCGAGGAGATCAAGAGCCCCACTTGCCCCAAGTGCCACGCCGAGATCGCCCCCGGCGCGGCGGAATGTCCCTCCTGCGGGCAGCCCCTGTGCCCCGATTGCGGCTCCGCCATCGGTGAGGAGGATACGGCTTGTGCTGCTTGCGGCGCGGAGCTGGTGCTGGTTTGCTCCGCGTGTGAGGGCGAGGTCGGGCCGGAGGATACGGTGTGCCCGCATTGTGAGGAACCGTTCTGACGCTGCCCTGAAGCAGTCCCTGGCTAGGGTGTGTCCACTGTTCTGACCGACAGGACCTGGTAGCGATGCTGGCCGCCCGCGTGATCCCCATCACTGTCTACTTTGAGATCGGCATCGTTTTGGGCCGTTGTCAAGCGGTTGGGCGCGCTGTTGTGATGGAGGAACCCGAACCCGCCGCCGAACTCGCTGCTCTCGCTGGCGTCAGGGTCCCAGAAAACGAACTTGTTGCCATCATAGCCGATAACGTTAATCGAGTGCTCTGCACGACATGCCGGCTTTGACCCTGCGTATACGCCACTCAGCACTCTGGCATGTATGATGTGGCCGTCGTCAAGGGCTGTTTTCATCTTGTTGATGGTCGATCCAAGACTTCCATAGGTTACTACGTCGCCCTTCTTGTAACCGCCCACGGCAGTATTGTCCCTACGGACGCCTTTGCACAGCCCGATTCCCCCTATTTTCGTCCTGCTGCCACGTGTGCCGACGGAATAGCCGCCCTTGGCTGCGAAGAGCTTGGGTACTCTTTCTGCCGCGCTCCAACACGCGATGTATTCGAACAAACTCAACCCTTCTAGTCTGTCGAATTGTGCGTATGGTTTGAGGTTAGGCAGCGACAGTGTCTTTTGGTATTCGTTCCATAATTTCCGGAAAAGAGAGGTGCCGCGCTTTTTGGTTCGATAGTGCCCCCTTCCAATGATCTTTTTGATTTGGGGAGCGGAGGCATTTCCGCTTGATGACAGGAATCTCAGGATCTTTGTTCTACTTCTGGTAATGCTAGACTTTTGCCCTCTAGGATCATAGCATTTCTCAGCCAGAGCGTCGAGATCGCTTTGCAGCGTGGCCTTATTGGGATCTGTGTTCCAGGAGGTGTTGAGAATGCTCTGGTACTCGTTTTTTACGGCAGATTTGAGCTCATACGACCAATAGAATTGGCCCCTTTTCACCAACTGGGGGTTACCAAGCTTGGTTTTGAACTCGGTGACGGCGTTGTTAATTGAAAGGTGACGTTGCACGGTGTGTGCTGGTGCGTATCGCGAAATCTTGGCACTTGGCTTGCCTGCGCTGTTTTTCAAGGGAGGCGCATGTCGCTGTTGGATGACGTGCGTCAACTCGTGAGCCAGCAGTCTTTGCCCCGCCGTCGTTCCTGGAGCGTATTGTCCTGTCCCAAAGACGATGTCATTCCCTAATGTGAAAGCTTGTGCATTTATCTCTCTCGAAATCTTGGCAGCGCTGCCGCCGGTGTGTACACGCACCTGGCTGAAATCATAACCCAACCTCGGCTCGAAAAAGGCGCGAACAGGCCCAGGCAGCGGCTGTCCATTGCCCCGCATAGCGCTGATGTGGGTGGCCAAGCCTGGTTCGATTCGACCGTGAGGCGCTCCGCTCTGGTTTTCTGTCCGTCTCTGCCCGTGAGGCTCCGGCATCTCCATTATTGCGTCTGCTGTGCGATCTGCCTCTTGTTCGTATTCATCCCCGGGCTGACCGACTTCAAGTTTTGCCTCAACAGTACCGTGCTTAATCAGTCTCTGGACTTGACGGTTCCCAATCGTGCTTTGAAGGAACAGCACGCGATCGACAAGTGACATGGTAGGCAGGGGTTGAGATAGGGGCCTTTTCTGTGCTTGAGAGGTGGGAGTCTCTTTTTGACTGAGCTTTAGCTTGGCCGCCGACGTTTTGGTAGACAGAGCGGTTCTTGAGCCCATTTTCGCCTCCTCTTTGGAAGTTACGCACATCGGCCAGACTATAGCGCTGTGGACGGCAAAGGAGAACCTGATGTAAGTATACACGAAATTGACTGGGGGGAAAGCGGGCCCGAGCTGCGAAAACCGCAGCGCCAGCCGGGCAAATCTTGACGCGCCATTCCCCCCTGCTATAATACTGCCGGAGGCTACAATGGGCCACATTCTAGTCGTAGATGACGAGCCGGCCATCGTCGCCGTGGTGCGCGGGCGGTTGGAGCAGGAGGGGTTCGGGGTGCGGGCGGTGGCCAGCGGCGAGGAGGCGCTGGCCCACGTCGACGCCGATCCCCCCGACCTTGTGGTGCTGGATGTGATGCTGCCGGGGATCGACGGTTTCGAGGTGCTGCGCCGCTTGCGCGGCGCGGGCTGCACGGTTCCCGTCGTCATGCTCACCGCCCGCGACGAAGACGTGGACAAGATCGTGGGCCTGGAGTTGGGCGCGGACGACTACCTGGCCAAGCCCTTCAACCCCCGCGAGCTCAGCGCCCGCGTCCGCGCCGTGCTCCGCCGCCAAACCGAGCTGAGGGCGCTCCAGTCCCGCGTGCAGGATGAGGGCGAGCCCGACGAGGGGTTGCGCTTCGACCGCCCCCGTCGCCAGGTCTGGTTCCTGGGTCAGTTGCTCGATCTCCGTCCCAAGGAGTACGATCTACTCCACTTTCTGGCTCAGAACCGGGGGCAGGTGTTTTCGCGGGACGCGCTCCTTTCCCACGTGTGGGGACTCGAATCCTACATCGACGAGCGCACGGTGGACGTGCACGTCCGCCGGTTGCGCAAGGCGCTGGCCGCCGTCGATCCCGACGCGCGCGTGATCCTAACCGAGTGGGGCGTGGGGTATCGGTTGGCTGAGGACGTGTAGGGTGGCAAAGAAACCCGGTTTTTCCGCAGAAACGAGCCAGACTTTGCCATCGGGGGCATCTGAGGACAATGCCTCCCTCTCAGGCAGCCAAAAAACCGGGTTTCTACTCTGGCCGCGCAGTTTGGCGCAGCGACTGGCCACGACGTATCTCCTGACCACGCTGTTGGTCTTGATCGTTCTCAGCATCGTCGTCTACTTTTCCACTTCCTTCTACCTCGACCGGCGGCTGGAGACGGAGCTGGACACCCAGGCCGACTTTTACGCCGCCTACGCAGCCAGCCTGGCCGTGGATGAGCGGGCGCTATCCAGTCTGGCACCCACTGTAGCCAGCCTCTTTGCCCCCCAGGCCGATCTCACCGTGCGCTTTTTCGCCGCCAGCAACGGCGCGCTCCTGGCGGCCACGCAGGACATCGGTCCGGAGCCCAGCCGGGTGGCGCTGCGTGAGCTGCGCTACCGCAGCCCGACCATGTTCACACCGTCGAGCCGCGACCTGCCCCACCGGCGCTATGCGGCGCGACAGATTGTGGTCGGTGACTCTGCCCAGAGTGAGCGTGTGGTCGGCGTCGTCGAGGTGTCCAAGTCGACGCTGCCGGGCGAAGAGTTCCTGG
>CAZWPV010000068.1:0-9440 GCA_964635485.1 uncultured Anaerolineales bacterium | reverse complement strand
CACGGGTTGCTGCCCTTTGTCAACTCAGGTCTCGCACAATTTCAGATACACACCCTTTGAGCAAGAATAGGCCGCCTGCGCGGAATGTGATGTTTCAATCTATCCACAGAGCTATAAGTTTGATAGAACAAACTTTCTATCCGTTATGTCGTGTTGTCCACCTTGCCTATTCTTCCTCTACGATGACAAACGCCACCGGCTCGGAGGACATCACGAGCTCTCCTTGGGTGACGGCTTGCAGGGTAATGATGTGCGTGCCTGGCTCGGTCAGCTCGATGGTCAGGAACCAGAAACCGGTGCCGTCGACTTGCGCGCTGCCGACCAACCGGTCGTCAACCAGGACTTGTACCTCAGCGCCGGGAACTCCGCTTCCGAGCAGGGGCACCGCGCCTTCCGTTATCTCTTGGCCGGCAGCCGGGTATCTCAGCGTCGGTGGGGCAAATTCTGACAGGCCACCGTTCAAGTCCAGCGGGTCGAATACCAGTACCCGGTTGCTGTGAGTGTCGCCCACGTAGATCGTGCCGTCTTCCGCCACAGCTATGCCGGTGGGCAGTGTGAAGGAGCTTTCGTCGATACCGTATTTGCCAAAGGAGAGCACGAAATTACCCTGCTCGTCGAACACCAGCACGCGGTAGTTGGTGGGGTCGGTGACGTAGACGTAACCGTGGGCATCGACGGCCAGGTAGGGCTTTTCGTCTACCATCGGCCCATCCCATCCCTCGATTGGCCACTGGCGCAGGAACACGCCGTTGCTGGTAAAGACCTGCACGCGGCGGTTCCACGTGTCGGCGACGTAGACCTCGTCCCGCGGGCCAATGGCGATACCGACGGGTTCGTCCAGATAACCCGCCTGGGCGCCTCCCCCACCCCACTGAAAGATGAATTGTCCATCGAGGTCAAAGACCTGGATGCGCTTGTTGCCGGTGTCGGCGACATAGACCCAGCCGTTGTCGCTGATAGCGACGCCGCGCGGGCCGTAGAAGGCACCCTGGCCCACGTTGCCGCCCTCGGCGTATTGGCCCAAAATGCCCCAGGCGGTCAGGAGGCTGCCGTCAGCGCCCAGGCGCTGAATGCGATGATTCCAGGTGTCGGCGACGTAGATTGTCCCGTCAGGAGCCACGCCAACGTCCCACGGCTCGAGAAAGTTTTGGGACCAGGCTGTGATGAACTCGCCATCCGGGCTGAATTTTTGGATGCGGTCATTTTTAGTGTCGGCCACGTACAAGAATCCATCAGGGCCAATGGTGATGCCGCAGGGGCTGTTGAATGGCGTCAATTCTGTCCCTTTGATCACCCGTCGCGCGGCAATATCCTGCCAGCCTTCGGCGTAGAGATCGGCCGAGATCTCATCTTCGGACTTGGAGGATAGGTCCCACACCTGCGAGGCCACATCGCGGCGAACGTAGAGTCGAAAGTCGCCCCGCAGCGGCCATTTATCCAGCGTGTGTGTCTTGCCGGTCTCTTGGTCGTAGCGCGCAAAGTCGCGGTTGTACCAGATGTCCCACAGCGCAGCCCGCATTCCGGGGTTGGTGATGGCGTACTCAATGCGATTCCACGTGAGGTTCCAATAGTCCTGCATGGGCCACCAGATGTACGTGTACTTTCTGTGGATGTACTTGTCGCCCACGTAGCGATCTACGACGTCCCACTGGGCGCTTCCGACGACGATGACGGGCGCGTCTAGCTGGTCCTGCGAGGGGTTTTCTCCAAAGGAGTGGTCGGGGGCATAGTGGCGTAGCTGCCAGTGGAACATCGTCGAGGCATCGGCGCTGTAGGGGACCTGGATGGCGTATGGGCCGCCGCCGTAGCTCTGCGAGATCTCTTCGATCTCTTCCACAGCCTCGAGGACGCCCGGCGCAGCGTGAGCGTAGACGAGGAATTCGGTCGGGTAATCGTGGTTGACGTAACAAAAGCGCCAGGCCGTGCGGATGGTGATGAACACAGGCACAAGCAACGCGGTGAGCAGGAGGATGCGTGCCGCCACCCGCCAGCCGCCGCGCCAGATCACGTATCCCAGCCCAGCGCCACAGGCGACGACACCTATCAACGCGTTCACGAACCGACCGCTGGCCTGTAGCTGGGTCAAATCCTGTCCTTGGAAGGGCCTGGCGGCGATTGCGCCCACGAGTACCACAGTGGCGATAACGAGAGGGGGCGCGAGTAGAGCCAGCAGCCAGGCTTTGCTCCGGCGTACGCGCTGCCAGTCGATTTCCTCGACCAGGCGCCCAACCAGCCATCCTGAGAGCACGATCATAGGTAGCGCCAGATGCACGGTGAGCCAGGGCATCCGCTCGCCCGCGATGGAATATCCAATCCACGACAGCGCGACCCACCACAGGGTGAAGGGGATAAAGTATTCCCTCACTGCTCGAAACTCGCTCAGGCGCTTGATCCTGGGCTGCAGCCTGGGCAAAAGCCCGCGGACGACCAGATACAGCGGAGCTACGAGGGAGAGAAGCAGCGGCAGATACTCGTAGAGAGATACCATGGCCACGTAATAATACTGGGGTTGGCTGCCCCGCTCGACTTCCTGCTGCTTCAGCCAATAACCGAGTGAGCCCACCAGTCCACTGGGAATGCCGTAGGCGTTGGTGAAGAAGGTTGTGAAGAAGAGGATAAAGATGGCATAATGAACCGCGGCGGCAGTGAGCCAACTGTACTTTGGCTTGCCATCCACCTGTCGACGTATGTCCCACAGCAGGCCAATGGCAACCGAGATCAACAGCACCTCGATGGCAATAGCCCCCGTGTAGTACATGGTGGGAGGGTTGTAGTCCATTGGTTGCAGGCCCGCGAGATTCATCAGCAGAGGTGAGAGAAACGGGAGACAGAGAGAGCCCAGCAGGACGGCGAGGTCGAAGGCTCGATTACCGCGAAAAGCCGTCACGGCAAGCCAGGCCAGGCCAACGAGCATGCCCCCGACGAAAGGCAGGGCTGTCAGCATGAAGCGCGCATCTATCAAGACGCCGAAAATGTACGTGCCCTCACCTGGCCAGGCGAACTCCTGGAGTGATTGTTGCGTGCACTCCCAGCGATTCGACTGTTGGCTGCAGGTTATGTAGGAGAACAACAGTGGCACGCCCATTCTTATGAGCACTCCCGTGGCTACAACCGTGGCGATCACCGCGGCTACGAGCAACTGATGGGTGCCTGCTCCCCTGCGCACCAGGTAGCCGAAGAGAACGGAGATTCCGGTGGCGAATAGAGCGATCCATATCACCACCCTACCCCAGGTAGCCAGCAAGGCTAATTGGGGTTGCGGGAGGGTCAATCTCGAAAATAGGATGCTGAGCCAATCATTGGTGCCCAAGACGAACAGTCCGATAGCCACGACCGCCAGCAGGCCAAAGGCCCAGGGGATAGCTAGCTCCATATCCAATCGTCGCAGGTTGCCGGCGAGGAGGAAACCAATCGCTGCGAGGAATCCAGCCCCGGCCAGCACCCCTCCCACGATCTTGGCGATGCGCCACCCAAGCGGCGCCGCTTGTTCATCGACCGGCGGTGGCGTGGTCGGTTCTTCTTGCTGTTGTAGCACCTCCTCCTCGGCTGATGGCGGGTGGAGAACCTGAGTCAAGCCGATGGTGAACAGGCCGACGACCAAGGCTACCAGGGCAATCAAGAACCAGAATTTTAGATTTTCGTTGAACCACACTCGCTTGAACATCTGGACGGCGGATAGAACGGTGAGGAAGAGGCCAAAGGTTGCGTTGTAGATGAAGGCGACCTCTTTGCTGGCAAACATCAGCGATACCCCGGCTGCCATGAGAAAGAGCCAGCGCTTGCGCCCGTCGTGCAGGTACGATAGGAGAGAAAAGATAGCGACGAGCGACCAGAGCATGACGGGGATATCGTGGCGAATGTAGCGGGAGTAATAAGAGATTGAGGGTGAAATCAACAGGAAGAGTGAAGTGAGCAGCGCTCCTTTGCGTCCCAACCAGCGCCGCAAAAGATAGGGAAAGGCCACGATTGCCGTTCCCATCAGTGCAACGGGCACTCGGGCCGAAAAGTCAGTGTCGCCAAAGAGAAAGTAAGAGAGGGCAGTGGCGTGAAACAGAAAGGGCCCGTGCATCAGGGGATGGTGGGCGAAGCCTTTGCCCGCGTACAGATTCCACGAATACAGGGTGTGGATACTCTCGTCGTGGCTCTGCACGCGGTCGCCCAGCCCCCACAGGCGCGTGGCAAGCGCCAGGATAATCAAAATGATGTAGAGGATTTTCTCCCAATCCAGTTTTGCGAGCCCGTTCTTTGCCAAGTCACTCGCAGGTCTGTCCAATATCGGCTGTTCCATAGATGCTCCGTTTCAGTTCCGTTTTCTCTTTCCCCTGCCCTCACCTGTTTCGTCTGCCAGTGTATGCCAGGCAAGCCTGCCATGCTTCGCATAGCCTATTTTGTCTTTCTGAAAAGACCAAAGCAAGACAGGTTGTTTGTTCTTAATGACTATGCGAAGTCTCTTCGACTTGACTGTCCCTAGAATACCTCCAAATTACCGCCCACTTTTCCACTTCCGGTTCCAAGGTAAACCACGCGTCGGTTTTTTGCGCAGTGAAAGCCGGTGTGCGGAGAATCAACCATTCGACAGCCTCGTCGCACGGCGGCCATTCCAGGGCGCAAGCGAGATTGTGCACATCCCAACTGCGACTCAGGGCAAAGTCCCGCCCCACTAACTCGCCCTCCTCCGAAAGGTCAAGCGCCCATTCCCGATTCAGCGTCACCACGACCCCGCCCCATTCCCACGGCTCCAATTCCTGCAGGTCGTCGACGCGCTGAGCGGAGCCAAAGCCGCGCAGGTACCAGGCCAGCACTGAATCGTAGGGGGCCTCGTACGTGAACCTCAACGTCGTCGGGAACGTGGTTTCGCGCCAGGAAAGATCGCGCAGCGTTTGCAAGAGATCGTGCACCTCGACCGCCGTAGGCCGGTGCACCAGCAGCTCTCTCGGATCGGCGGGGCGCACGTGTGCACATCCCCACCCTATCGAGAACGTGGCGGCCAGAAGCGCGACCCCTGTCCCCAGCACCGCGCCGCGCAGTGCCCCCTTGGCTCCCCCGATGATCTCGCCTATCATCTTTTTTCGATCATCCCCGGAAAGCAGCGCAAAGATTATCGCTGCAAGCGTCAGCAGAAAGAGTGGTGAAACAAACGCCAGGATGCCCACGATCAAATCCAACGGCTCGCCGTGAAACCCATAACGCGCAAAGCGCAAGTATAGGTAAACCCACAGGGCGAGCACAACAACCGCGTACACCCACTCGCTCCGCCAGCGCCTGAGAGCCTGCCGGCTCTGCACCACAGCCTCGACCGCAACGCCGCCGAGCAATGCGAGAGGCAGGATAACCCACACCACCCCCACCGGCGTCTGCGGTGGAGCCGTGACCAATAACGGCAAGGCCACACAAACCCACAACCCCAGCAGTAGGCCGAATCGGCGCTTCTTCCAGATGAACCCCACCAATCCGATCAGGCCGGCGAGCAGGGCCAGAGGCTCATAGACGACGAGGATCGCCAGCGGCAACAACGAGATCATCCCAAAGCAGGAAAGCCACGATGCCAGCAGGTCGGCCACCACTCCCACGCCGCCCAGATTCCAGCCCAGGCCGGTGGCAAAGGCCAGGACGGCCAGCAGGAACACCCCCGCCATACATCTCACGTGCGGCTGCACGCGCCTCCACAGCCAACGCACCCTGCCGATCGGCCAGCCCCAGGCAAACCCCAGCCATGCCAATCCCAGAGCCAGCATCATTCCGTAGACAGACGGACTCGACGTCACAGCCAGGGCCAATCCCACAGCCCCCAGAAGGAGCCAAGTGCGGTTCCCGGTCTCGATAAACCGAAGCCCGCCGCCGAAGAACACTGCCCCGCCGCAAGCCGCCACCACTGCACCGTCCAACTGGCGCGAGGCGAAAATCGCCGTCGGAGAGATAGCCAGGTACAGTCCTGCCATCAGAACGCCCACGCGTCCAACGCGGTGGCGGAAAAGAAGAGGCGTGAGCACAAACGCGCTGCCCAACAAGACCGGCCACAGGCGAGCCAGCGCATCACCCGCGCCGCAGAGTGCAAACGAAAGCGCGTTGGCCACAAAGAGAAAAGGGGTATAGCCGGCCTCGGGCATCCCCTGGCCGGTCGCCGCGCGCCAGGCCAACATCGCCTCGCGGGCCTCGTGGGCAGCGAGCGGTGCAGCGTCGAGATTGACCAGGCGCAACACGAGCGCGACGACTGTGACGAGAATCCATAAAGCAGTCTCGACAGTCATTCGAGGCCCGCGACGCACAGCGCCCGATCTCAATTGGATACCAGTCGCCATCTGCCCAAACTTCATCGCTTGTAGATCACCACACCGCCAGAGTCGTAGACGGTCTCCATCAGCCCTGCGAACTTGGCCAGGCCCGCGACAGGATACAAGTCGCGCTCCAGCTGTCCAACGTAGACGTACCTTATATCATACTTATCCAACAGGGTCAAGACCTCCTCCACGTCCACGCTGGTATAAAGCGTGCTGATATCCTCCTGACGCTGCGACTGTTCATCATACGTGCCGCGCCACTGGTGCTCGTGCCCCACCCATCCCAGGACGGTCGGCAAACCCGTATGAGCGGAGACGCGCCCCTCGTAGGCGTAACTCCCGCCCGGAGTCTCTAGAATAACCGGTGCGCCACTGACGTGCTCGTTAAGCCAGGCGATGGCGGCGTAATCCGCCGGACGGCTCTGGGCCAGGTAGGCAGCCCCGTCAAGCGTGACCGGGCCGCCGTATTCGTCAGCGCGCGCGGGAATCGCCAGCGCGGGGTAAATCAGCCCGGCGAAAATCAGAGCAGCGGCGACAGTCACCACCGCCGCTCCGCCCACCCCACTCCTGCGGATAAAGGTCGTCAAAGCGTAGGCCCCGCCGATACCCCACAGAATCCAGGCCTGAAAGTAGAACTTGAACACGGTGTTCATGCGAGTGCCAAAGTGGTCCTTGACGTAAACGAACTCGACGCCGAGCGTCAGAAGAATCCCGGTGGCAATGAGCAAGAGGACGAAACCCGACGTGTCCGCCGCCGGCCGTTCCTCCCTCGCCGACCGTTTCAAGACGAAAACGACGGCGACGAGAAAGGCGATCAGTCCCAGAACGACCCAGACGGGAGAGACGAGGATAGCGCGGCCCACGATTCCCCAACTCAAAGCCTCTGGCGAGGGGCCAAGAAGCTTTGGATCGACGAGGACGCGCCGGCGAACGAGCGTCCACAAACCCGGCACCTCACCCACATCGGGAAGCGGCTCGCCGCGCAGCCAGGCGTCCACGTAGCGGGCGACTCCCTGTGGCACGCCAGCCCCAACCCGGAGCACGAGCGCGATCAAGCCCGCGATGAGCGCCAGCGCCACGATGATCCCCACAGACACGCCCAGCGTCCACTTGGCCACCTGGCCCAGCCGCAGGCCACCCTCTCGCGCTCGATCGACGATATAGGCGACGGCGATAAATAGAAGCGGTCCAAACATCAGCAGGAACTGGGAGAGTCGAGTGCCGCCGAACAGGTTGGGAAGAACGCCGCCGACCTGAGATTGGAAGCTGCGCCAGAAAGGGTAGTACAAGAGGACACCCAGTGCAAAAAGAGAGATCAGCATCAGAACAGAGCGTAATACGTAAAATGCAAAGCGACCGGCATCCTGGCGTAAATGAGCGATGGTGTAGGCCGCGACAAAGACGAACAGGTAGATGGGCAGGTCCCAGGCATTGAGGAACCACAGACCGCCCAGGCAGATAGCGCAGACCAGGAACTCCCACACCTCGAACGGCCAATGGGAAAACAAGGATCGCAAGTCCAAGGCTTGCCGGGGCACCTCTTGAGACTCGCAGTTCGAGATACGCAGGTAAAGGTTGAGGGCCAGCGCGATTGCCAGGAGCACGAAGGGCAATCCCAGCACGTGAGGGTGCATATCGCCCAACAAGAAGCTGAACGCCGGGAACTCGTCGATGATCTCCACGTGATCTCCCAGCGGGCTATAGTCGCGGACGACGCGGGAGGCCTGCCACCACCAGAAAAAGCGCGTGGGTATCCAGTTGCCCTCGGAGAACAGAGGCAGGGCCTTCTCAGCAAGGGCGCGGATATCGATCCACTGCCAGAAGGCCGGCGAGCCGATGCCGCGCGCGTGCAGCATCTCCATTACCCCCTCCAGGTTGCCCGTCAGCGCCACCAGCAGCGGCCCCAGCAAGCTGTTTAGCACAACCGACCAGCTTGCACGCGCCGAGCCGAATCCCCTACGCGCCGCGATCAGGTTATAGACCAGGCTGAAAGCGCCGGTGCACGTGAGGGCAAAGAGGGTGGCGATGCCCAGGTTGAAAGCGATGGAAGGCAGGGTGGCCGTCAGGCGCGTGACCATCGCCACGATGACATAGCCAAAGTAGTAGTAGGAGATGGCAAAGCCGGAAAGCCAGGGGTCGTGGGGAGGAAACGCATCTGAGCGTAAAATGGCGCGCAGGAAGGCAATCTCCATCCACTTCTCACCACCCGCGGTTTCGATGCGCGGCATGTGGGCGCGCACGACACACCAAGCGGCAAATGCGAGGGTAAACACCACCTCGGTGACAACGACGGTACGCCAGGGGAATCGGCCAGCGGGCTGCTTAGTCACATAGAGGACCAGGCCGGCGACAGCGAGAAGGACCAGAACAGCGAGAACGCCGCCCGCCGTGTTGCGCAGCCAGCCCAGGCCGGCCAGCAGCCAGAAAGCCCAGCCAGCCAGCAGCAGCCCCAGCGGTTTGGAGAGGCCGTAGCCACGATCGGGGAGGTGGCGGAAGAGACACAGGCAGAGCGGCAGCGCGGCCAGCCCAAAGGCCTGGACGGCGAGATACCAGCGCAACGCTAGGACGATTTGAGAGGTTGCATCGACCATAGGCTTTGACGTCAGGCGTCGGGTGTCGGCGGTGTAGGAATGGGTCCCAAGGCCGGCGTAGACGGCGCGTCCACGCTCTCACCATAGGATACTATCGGCGTAGGCGTGGCATCCGGCGTCACAGAGCCCTCGGCGACAACGACCGTGGCGGATAGAGGGGTCATCACAGCCTCGGGAGAGGCTAGTTGCGCCGCGACGGTCGCTCCCACGATCGACGAGAGCAAGAGAACCGTGCAGATGGCCAAAGCGACACTGGCGATGGCGGAGGCGCGCCACCCGGCGACCCGCCGCCGGCGACCGGCGATCACCCTCCGCTCCAACGCCCGCCACCTGGGGCGCGGCACGGGTGCAGCCTCCGCTGCAGCCGCCAACGCGTCCACGACCTGCTCTCCCAGCCAGCGGTACTCGGCGACGACGCTACGACACCGCGCGCACCAGCGCAGATGCTCCGCTGTGTCCGCGTTGGCCTCACCGCCGTCCGAACAGGCCAGTTCCGTTTCCTGCAGGTGCACCTTGTCCATAATAAACGCGCCAGGGGACTCCCTGCTTTAGCGGGGAGGGGAATGGCGCT